>JBHEMA010000056.1:0-3167 GCA_046262795.1 Candidatus Dormibacteria bacterium
GGGCAGACGCTTCAGGAGGTTGAGCGCCGCCGGACTGAACCGCGCGGGATCGATCCGGTTGTCCACGAATCCGCCGCGCAGCGCGACCTGCTGCCCGCCATTGCACGTGGGCGAAGCGAAGGTCGTGAAGTCACCCGCGAGCATCGCCGGCGTCGGCACCCACGCGATGTTCGCCGCCGGCACCTGGTTGACCCTCGTCGCCTGATAGCCGCCGAAGAAAAAGAGCTTGTTGCGCACCAGTGGTCCGCCGAGCGTGCCGCCGAACTGGTTGCGGTTCAGACCGTCATCCACGCGCTTGCCGTCGGGGCCGATCGCGGAGAACGGATTCTTGGAATTGAAGCGCCGATCCCGCACGAACTCGAACCCGTTGCCCGAGAACCGGTTCGTGCCGGATTTGGTCACCGCATTGACCGCGGCGCCCGAGTGCACGCCGTTCTGCGCGCTCAATCCGCTCGTCGCGACGCTGAACTCCTGCAGCGCGTCGGGAAACGGGAACGGCATGTTCAGGTTGTCCTGCGGATTGTTGTGCATCGCGCCGTCGAGCACGTATGCCACGCCGAACGACTGCCCACCCGCGACCGAGACGCCCAGGCTGCCAGGCAGCGCCCGCTGAGTGGACGTAATCGTCTGCACCGCGGCGCCCGCAATCATCACGAGCTCGACCGGATTGCGGCCGTTGAGCGGCAGCTGGACGATCTCTTCGTTGCGCACGACATCGCTGATGCCCGCGCTCTTCACGTCGACGAGCGGCGCGGCGCCTTCAACCGTCACGGACTCCTCGAGATTGCCGACGGTGAGCACGACGTTCACGACCGGCGATGCCGCCACCTGCAGCACGATGCCGGTCTGGACGTAGGTGCGGAATCCTGAGAGCATCACCTCCAGCCGGTACGGGCCCGTCGGGAGATTCGACAGGATGTACGCACCGCTGTCGTCGGTCACGGCGGTTCGCACGAACCCGGTGTCAGTCTGCGTGGCGGCGACGGTCACGCCCGGAAGAACGGCGCTGCTTTCATCCGTTACTCGTCCGCTCAACTGTGCGGTCGAGAGCTGCGCGAAGGCAGAGGTAGTGGCAAGAAGCCAAGCCGCCGCGATGACACACAAATCCCGGACTCGGCGCCTCATGAACATCCTCCTCGATATTTGTGGTCCGCCTGACGCGGACCCTACTTGGGAACGCTTGCGTCCGGCCCGCCGGCCACGAACAGCTCGCGGCCGTCGCTCAGTTTCTTGATGGTGACGAGAGAGCCCCTCGTCTCGACGACTTTCCCGCCGTAGGTCGTGAACGTGACCTTCTCGCCGGCCACGAGATCCTTCGGACCCCATCCCTGACGCCGTACGGTGTTGGGGCTCGTCATCTCCATGTTCCAGGTCGTCACCTTCCCCGTCTTCTCGTCGGTGACGTCGACGTACACGCGCATGTGCGGGTTCTGCCATTCGACTTTCTGCACGACGCCGCTGAGCGTGAATTTCTTGGTCGCGTCGTACTCGGTGTCGAACCCGTGATGAGCAAAGGCCGGCGCGGCGATCAGAAAACCGGCCACTATCGCGAGCGTTGTTCTCATAACCGCCTCCGTTATTTCTCTCCGGCGTTCAGCCTGTATCCGCCGGCGATGCCGGCCTGGTTGTTCTCCGTGCAGACGAATTCCATCAGCTCGACGTCCTCCCTGACGCGCCGCGCGATGAACTTCAACTGCACCGGGCGCGAGTACGCGCCAGGGTCGATGATGGTGAAATCGTTGACGAGCGTCCCGTAGTTCGGGCGCGAGTAGCGCTCGATGGTGTGCAGCTGCTCGGTGTGCGGCGTGCCGCGGCTGTCGAACCAGAACTTGTCGTTGTAGCCGACGGTATCGATGACGAGCGTGTTCCCCTCCCAGTGTCCAATCGAGTGCCCCCACCAGGTGGGGAACAAATCGTCAGGATGCTTGCGGCCGTCCATGTAGACGACCCGGTGTGGGCCTCCGTCGCCGAGCTCGTGCAGGATGTAGATTTCCGTGACGCCTTTCGGTGTCAGGCTGAAGACCATCTTCCATGGAAACGGATTGATGCGCGGCACGCTCATCGGCGTGCACGAGACATATGGTTCGTCCTGCTCTTTGCGCTTGTCGCGCAGCTCCTTGGCCCATGGCAGCAGCGGGAGCTCGCCCGGCTTCAACCCGCCTTCGCGCTCGATGTCGGCATTCGATCCGCCGCCGAGCCACGGCCCCGATAGGTCGGGATGGCCGTCCGGGAGGCGCGGCACCGGACCATTGGCGTCCTTATCCGCGACAAGGGGCGTGCCGCCCGATGGGACGCTCGTGATGCGCGGCTGCGCGTTCGCGTGCACAGACAGCAACAGCACGAGCGTCACGACGGTTGTCAAGACGACGAAAGTTCGTTTCATCATCGCTCCCCGGTGTCGTAGAGGCGGACCTTCAGGTCCGCCTGCACGTCAGACCATATGGAAAGACCGACCTCGGCTTTGCAAAGCGCGGGTTACGCTGCGCGTGGACCGCTCAACGCAGAGCCGCATACAAAGGAGGTCGGTCGTGCCAAAGTCTACAACCATCATTGCGTTCGATCAGCACGCGGCCACTACGGTCGCCGCGGTACTACTTGCCGGCCAGCGCACGCCGGCGCTGCACTCGCTCGGCTCCGACGCCCCGACGATTCTTCGCTTCGTCGAGCGTGTGCGGCGCACCGGCGCCGTCCAGTGCTGCTACGAAGCGGGCCCGTGTGGGTTCGAGCTCCAGCGCACCCTCACGACGCACGGCATTCCCTGTGACGTCATCGCGCCCGCGCTCATTCCCCGTCGTCCGGGGGACCGCATCAAAACCGACCGCCGCGATGCCACCCAGCTCGCCATCCTCTATCGCGCCGGCGTGCTCACCGCGATCCACATTCCGAGCGAACAGGAAGAGGCCGCGCGCGATCTGCTCCGGTGCCGCGAAGACATCTGCGTCGATCTGCTACGCGCCCGCCACCGCCTCTCGAAATTCCTGCTCCGCCACGGCCGTCGCTTCACGCTCACCAAACGCGCGTGGACCAAACGGCATGCGGACTGGCTCCAGGCCCAGCGCTGGTCGCCCGGCGCTCGAGCAAACCCACCGCGCCTACGTCCGCGCCGTCGACGAAGCTGTCGCGCGCCTCCACGCGGTCGACACCGAACTACGGGACCTCCTCACCAT
>JBHEMA010000057.1:0-3754 GCA_046262795.1 Candidatus Dormibacteria bacterium
AATACCTCGAGGGGAAGGCGCTGCCCGGACTCGCGGCGTTGCGCGATCGCGAACCGGCGCGTCCGTGACGTCCGGCACACGGTCGCGTCGAGGTGATCAGCACGTGCCGCTCGTTGCCGGCAACTGGAAGATGAACACGTCGATCGACGAGGGGGTGCGGCTGGCCGAAGCGGTGCGCGACGCAACCGAAGGTTCGGCCGGCATCGAGGTCGCCGTGCTGCCGCCCTTCACGCATCTGCGCGACGTCTACGACGTCGTGCGTCATTCACATGTGGAGCTCGGTGCACAGGACGTCTTCTGGGAGGCAAAAGGCGCATACACGGGTGAGATCTCACCGGCGATGCTCGCCGGGTGGTGCCGCCATGCGCTGGTGGGCCACTCGGAACGGCGGCACCTGCTTGGTGAGAGCGATGAGCAGGTCGGACGCAAGTTCACAGCGGCGCTCGGGCACGGTCTGCACGTCATCGTCGCGGTGGGGGAGACGGAGGCCGAGCGCGATGCCGGTGACACGCATACGGTCATCGACCGGCAGCTCGCCGCCGCGTTCCGGTTCTTCTCGTCACCGCCGCGCGCTGACTCGTTCGTCGTCGCGTACGAGCCCGTCTGGGCGATCGGCACCGGCCGCACGGCGACACCGGAACAGGCGCAGGAGGTGTGCGCGCATGTCAAAGAGCGCGTGCAGCAGAACCACGGCGTTGCTGCGATTCGTGTGCTGTACGGCGGCAGCGTCAGCGGCGACAACGCGTCGTCGCTGTTCGCGCAGCCGGACATCGACGGCGCGCTCGTCGGTGGGGCGAGCCTGCGTGCCGCAGAGTTCGCGACGATCGCAGCCGCAGCCACCGGCGCCGCAGCGGCGACGTGACCGTGGTGGGTCCAATCATTGGTGAACGCAGTTCGGGCGTCCGTCCCTTGGTGCTCGTCATTCTCGACGGGTGGGGATTCAGCAGCGATTCGTTCGGCAACGCCATCCTGCAGGCGAACACGCCCCACATGGACTCGCTGATGCGTGACTGGCCGACGACGCTGGTCGCTGCGAGTGGTGAGGCGGTCGGTCTGCCGCGCGGGCAGCAGGGCAACTCCGAGGTGGGCCACCTGACGATCGGCGCGGGCCGCGTCGTGCACCAGCCGCTCTCGCGCATCAACCGTGCGATTGCCGATGGAACCTTCTACGAGAACGCCGTCCTCAACGACGCGATCGAGCGCGCCATGACGCGACACGGTGCGCTGCACGCAATGGGCGTCATCTCACCCGGCGGCGTGCACAGCCACGTCGATCATGCGGTCGCGCTCGCGGAGCTGGCCCACCGACGCGGACTCGACCGCGTGTGGTTCCACGTGTTCACCGACGGGCGCGACGAGCCACCGACGAGCGCGGCGGGATATGTGCAGGCCTTTGTCGATGAGCTCGGACACGTCGGCGCCGGACGCATCGCCACCATCGCGGGCCGTTACTACGCGATGGACCGCGACCGTCGCTGGGACCGCACGCAGCGCGCGTACGACGCCATCGTCTGCAGCGCAGCGCCGGTGACGACCGATCCCATCAGGTATATCGAGGAGCAGTACGCCGCGCGTGTCACTGACGAATTTGTCGTGCCCGCGTGCATCGTTCCGGCGGGCGATGAGCCCGTGCACATCGGCAACGGTGACAGCGTCGTCTTTTTCAACTTTCGCCCGGATCGTGCGCGCCAGCTCAGCCACGCGTTGGTCGACACCGATTTCAGCGGGTTCGAGCGATGCCGCGTCGCACGCGACCTCACCTTCGTGACGATGACCGACTATGAGGCGGGATTGGCGGCGCGCGTCGCCTTTCCCAGCGAGAACGTCGACGACACGCTCGCCGAGGTCATCAGCAGGCTCGAGCTGCATCAGTTCCACACGGCGGAGACTGAGAAGTACGCGCACGTCACATACTTCATCAACGGCGGGCGCGAACGCGCCTTCGCGCTGGAGGACCGGCTGCTCGTGCCTTCGCAACGTGTGCCGACCTATGACACCGTGCCGGAGATGAGCGCCGTGCCCGTGACGAACGCCGTCGTCGAACACGTGCGCAGCGGCGACGACGCTCTCATCATCGTCAACTTCGCCAATGCCGACATGGTCGGACACACCGGTGACTTCAACGCGACGAAGCAGGCGGTCGAGGTGGTGGACACATGCGTCGGACGCATCGTCGAGGCGGCGATCGCAGCGGGCGGCGGCGTGCTCATCACCGCGGACCATGGCAACGCGGAATACAAGATGGACAAGCGCGACGGCTCACCGCTCACCGCGCACACGACGAGTCCCGTGCCCGTCATCCTGGTGAACGGCGGAGCGAGGCGGCTGCGCGACGGTGGTGGATTGCGCGATGTCGCGCCGACCGTGCTCGACGCGATGGCGATTCCGCAGCCCGCCGCGATGACAGGCGCTTCACTGATCGCGACGCGCGCACGGCGCCCTGACTACGTCTCGGCGCGTTCCGAGGGCGACGCCGCCTCGTCGGCGAGCAGCAGGTAGAGCCGCCGGCCGCGTCGTGAGCTCGTAGACGCGCCGCTCGGTTTCCTCCTTGACGCTGCGCACCAGCCCCTCGTCGTCCAGCTGCTGCAGCGTGGGGTACACAGAGGCGGGACTGCTCAAGCGCTTGCGCCCCAGTCGAGTGTCATCTGAGCCAGCATCTGACGGGCGATCGCGAGCGCATCGACGAGCTCGATGTCGAGCTCGTGATTGCGAGCAAATCCGCCACCTGACCAGTTGGCGCTGCCGAAGAGCACAGACGACGAGTCGGCGACGATCGCCTTGGCGTGCAGCAGCTCGCCGTGACTGCGATACCAGCGCACCGCGACTCCACTGCCCGCGATTGCGTGCATGGACGGGTCGCTCGAGTGCTGCGTCGGGTCGAGCAACACGCGCACCCTGACACCTCGGGCGGCGGCGGCTTCGAGTGCGCGCACGACGCCGGTGTCGGTGATCACGAAGAGCTCGAGGTCGAGCGTGGTGCGTGCGCCATTGATCAACCCCAGCGCAAGAGGGCGGATGTCCAGCGCCGGCAGCGTCGTAGCCACCGTGATCGCCGGGTCGGCGCGTGCCGGCGGGACCGGGACGCTCCGTCCGCACGTCACCAGGTCGCGAGCGAACACCTCCTCGAGGTTGTTCACCGCCGGACCGCGGATCTCGGCGTCGTAGTCGTGGTTCGCCGGTGAGGCGGACCCCCAGTTGATGCCACCGATGACTGCAACCGAGGTATCGACGAGAAGCAGCTTGACGTGGTCGATCATCAGCCTGCGCACGGGATAGTCGACGACGTCGACGCCGTCGGCGCGCAATCGCGTCATCGTGGCGACGCTGCTCGACTCGGACGGATCATCGATCACGGTGACACGAACCCCGCGGCGGTGCACCGCCGTCACCGCGGCGACCATCGCAGGATGGTTGAATTCGTACACCTCGACCTGGACGCTGACACGCGCGCCGTCGATCAGCTGCTGGAGGCGCGCGAACGTGGCGACGCCGCTGCGGAGCAACGTCACAGTGTCACTGCCGAGCGCGACCGACGGCGCCGGCCCGAGCAGCGGTGCCTCCGCCTTCAGCGCCGCGGCGGTGCCGGCCGGCGCGCACGCCGCGACGAAGAGCGACAGGGCGATGCACAGAGCGGCGTGACGATCGGATCCCATTTGCCGATCAATGTACTACAAATTTGTGTAAGCCACCGGCGACGGCGTCCCCGGTGCTCGCCGCAAGCGCCTTCTATACTGGCGGCCGTGCGCTCTTTAGG
>JBHEMA010000058.1:0-9710 GCA_046262795.1 Candidatus Dormibacteria bacterium
ACGCCCACTCCGACTCCGACTCCGACACCGACGCCCACTCCAAGCCCGACGCCCTCGCCAACCACCAGCACACTCTTCAGCGACAGCTTCACGGGCACCAACGGCTCACCGCCCGACAGCAACTTCCAGGTGCAGCGCTCAGCTGCAGGGACGGGCGCCGGCGCGACGATCCAGAACAATGAGTTGCAACTGTCGCCGGTGCTGAGCTCGTCGCAGTCGGGCACATGGCAGTACGTGCAGGCGCGCGAGGCGACTGTACAGCCGTCGTGGAGCAGCGGCACGACCATCTTCAAGTGGCAGATGACGACAGCGGCGAACAACGATCAGACCGAGAACTTTGTGATAGCGCCCGCAGCCGCGAGCGGCAACGTCCTCAGCACGTCGGATTACCTGCGCGTGCGCGTGCAGAATGGTGCGCTCGCAATCGTCCGGCGCATCGCCGGCGGGACGGCGACCACGTTGTGGTGGACGAACGTCCCCGTGACGGCGTCGCTCAACGACTTCGAGGTCGACATCGACGCGACGAACATCTACGTGTACGAGGGACCCGTTGGCGGCGCGAAGCTGCTCGTGGGTCCGCTGGCACACGGACTCTCGTGGACCACGGCGTATCCATACTTCAGCGCCACCACTGACGCGCTCCCGGTGTGGAACGCGCTCTTCGACACCTTCGAGATCGACAAGCGCTCGTGAGCGCAGGGCGGATTGCCTGCGGGTGGGCCGCCGTGATGGCGAGCCTGCTCCTGCTCGGCTCCGCCACGGCGTGCGGCAGCAGCAGCAGTCAGCCGGCGCCGACCGCGACCGCGGTGCCCGCCGACGTGAAACCTGCCTCGCAGCCGTACCGCGATGCTCTCACCAGCGCGTCATCGCAGCTGAGCGCGGCGCAGGCGCAGGAACGCGCCGACGTGCACGATGCCGCTCGTCTGCGCTCGGATGTGCTGAATGAGATCGCGGCGCTGCACACGTTCGAGCAATCGTTGCAGCGCATCGATTTTCCCGCTGACGTGCGTACTGACCAGGTGTCCGATCTGCTGCACCAGCTGCAGCAGGCGGAGCAACAGTTGCAGTCGGCCGCGAATGCGCCCTCCGCCGACGCCATGCAAGCCGGCATCACTGTCGCCAGACAGGCGGAGCAGCGCGCACACCTCGATGAGACGCTGCTCGCGACCTACGTCGGCATCACGCCGCCCAGTTAGAAGAAGTCGGAGAACCACGCTTCGCGGTCGCCCACGAGCGCGTCCATGATCGCGACGTCGTCGGAGCTTGCGTCGAGCAGTCCCAGTCGGACGGCGTCATACGCGCGCAGGGTGCCCGAGTACCAGGACGACAGTGCGCCGACTCCGCACCGCACCAGTCCCTCACCGCCGCGACTCACGGTGGCACGACCGTCGCGCACCTGGATGGTGAACAACTCGTCCTCGCGGTTGACAGGGTCGCGAACCGCCACTTGCAAGCGCGCATCGACGCGCTGTGCCCATCCGCGCGCCTCTATCGCTATCGGGACGTCGACGATGCGCTGCATCCAGCAGAGGTGCCCCTCGGTGGTGATGAGCTTGTCCGCATCCGCGAGCAGGAAGAGCAACTCCGATCGCTGGCGCAGACTCGAATGCGCGAACGTGATCTCGGGCGCTTGTGGTTCGTGGCCGCCGAGGAAGCCGAGCAATCCGCGAAGCGCGTTCCCTGTAGCGGCGGTGAGCTCCTCGACGATGATGCGCGACCATGCCGAGCTCGGCTCTTGCGCGTAGCGCACGACGCCCGTCAGTGCTCCGTCTTCGTACCAGCCGTACGTGTGGTGCGTGTGGTGCTCGGCGCCGAGTGGCCATTCGACGTCGAGCCACCAGTCGGGCCGGTCCATCGGACCGTCCCAGTGATGCAGCACTGACCGGCGTAGCGCCTCGATTGCGACGTTGTCCTGGAGTGGCGCGGCGCGACCGTCGCCGCGCAACGGCGTCAGTGCTGCAGTGCGAACGCGCTGCCGCACGGCGCGGTCACCGATCTCCCACCCCCAGCGCCGGTACAGGCGCGTCGTCGCTGCGAGCAATGGTGCAAGGGCGGCGCCTCGTGCGGCGGCGGTGGCAACGAGGTCGCGCATGAGCTCGCCCGCGACGCCGCGACGGCGCCAGTGCGGCGCGACGGCGACGCCGGCCACGCCTGCCGCCGGCACGGATCGTCCACCGAAGAACTGCCCCGCCGGAAAGAGGACATACGAGCCGACCACCTCATCGCCCGCACGAGCCACACGCCACACGGCGTGAGGTCGCGACCGCTCGAGCCAGCCGACGGCGTCCTGACGCGACTCCGCGAAGGCCTCCATCTCGATCTGCGCGACGGCGTCGATATCGCGGTCCCAGCGCAGGTCGTCGATCTGGAGCCCCTCTGCCATCGCGCGCACCTTACGTTGCGTCTGACACCCTTGGCGTCATACCATCCGGATCGGTCGCCCAATGTTCAGGAAGGAGGTTCCCGTGCGCCGCTCCCGTCTGCTCAGCTGTCTTGCGCTTTTCGGCGCGCTCGCCACCGCCTGCCTGGTGGGTGTGCGCTCGGGCGGTGCCGTGCCGCAGCCAACGCTTCGGCCCCGCTCCATCACGCGTCAACTGGAGCGGATCTGGGGGATACGGAGGCTCCTGAGGACAACCTCCTGAACGAGCAGCTTGGGCATACCCCGACTCTCGATCCGAACGCATTCCAAATCGCCGGTCAGGAAGCGCAGCAGGTCCAAGCGAACACCTTGGCCGCCGATCCGGCGGACGCGAACGCTCCGTGGACGTTCGTAGGTCCGACGCACCTGGGCTTCGGCAACGCGGGCGGCGGCCGCATCGCTGACCTCGCCGTCGATCCCACGCACGCGGGCACCGTGTATGCGGCCACCGCCGGCGGTGGTGTGTGGAAGACCACCGACGCCGGCAACGCGGCGGGAGCGCACTTCACCTCCGTGTGGCCGAACAACCTGCCGAGCGCAATTGGGGCCATCGCCGTCGACAAGAACGGTGTGATCTGGGCCGGCACCGGTGAGACGAACCCCGGCGGCGGCAGCATCACGTTCTACGGAAGCGGCATCTACAAGTCCACCGACGGCGGTGCTACCTGGCAGAACATGGGCCTCAACGACTCGTGGACCATCGCCCGGATCGTCATCAGCCCCACTGATCCCAACGAGGTGTGGGTGGCGGTTTCCGGCAACCTCTTCCTCAGCGGACATCAACGCGGTGTGTATGTCACGAAGGACGGCGGCGCGACGTGGACGCAGTCGCTGGCGCCACCGAATGGAACGACCGGCGCGAGCGATCTCGCGATCAGCCAGCAGCACCCCGCCACCATCTTCGTCGGCATGTGGGACCACGTTCGCGTTCCTGATCACCGCACGTACACCGGCGTTGGCTCGGGTGTGTGGGAGACGACCAACGACGGACAGACCTGGACTGATATCAGCAGTCCGGCCAACACCCCGACCAACCACCTGCGCCCTGACGGCGATCCCAACAACGGGCGCATCGGGCTCGCAATCGCACCGTCCGATGACCACTTCATCTACGTCAACTACGCGAACGGCCCCACCGGCGCTGAGCAGGCCGTGTTCAGCTCGACCGACGGTGGCGCCACCTTCACGCTGCAGTCGCAGGCGACTGCCGATCTCGCCGCTGGTGTGGAGCAGAACGCCTTCGTGTACGGCTGGTGGTTTGCCAAGACCTTTGTGGATCCGGTGAACCCGCAGCACGTCTTCTTCACGGATCTCTGCCTGTGGCAGTCGACCAACGGCGCCAGCACGGTCAGCAAGGACTGCGCGGTGCACGCGGATCAGCACGCCATTGCCTGGGATCCCAATGTGCCGAACCAGGTGTATGCCGGCGATGACGGCGGCTTCTATACCTCGACAACGAACGGCACCGCCGGCAGCTTCAAGCCGGCGCTCGTGCAGCCGTGGCCGATGTTCGTCAGCGTCGACGTGAGCGAGCAGGATCCCACCCGGATCATGGGTGGCCTGCAGGACAACTCGACGCAGGTCAGCTGGGACAGCCAGGGCAACTCGATCTCGAACGGCAACTGGCGCCTCATCAACGGTGGTGATGGGCAGAACGTGCTCATCAATCCGCAGGACAAGAACAACGTCTACTCCTGCTCGCAGTACGGCGTCTGCTCGGTCTCGTTCGACGGCGGCAACAGCAACAACCAGTTCGGTGGCAGCGGCGACGGGACGCCCGGTGCCTGCACCGACCAGAGCAACAACCCGGCGACGTGCGCGGTGACCACGCGCAATGCCTACCAGACGCCGTTCACGTTCGATCCCACCAACCCGGCGACGGTGTACTACGCGGGCGACGTGGTGAACGTCTCGCACGACCATGGCAACAACTGGACCGTCATAAGCCCGGACCTGGGCGGTGCAAATCCGGGGACCGAGCTGGACCCGCTGTACGCCGGCCACTATGGCGTCGTCACCACGATCTCCGTGTCGAAGGCCCCTGACAGCAACACGGTCTGGGTTGGAACCGACTCCGGCTACACCTGGAAGACGGACAACGCGTCCTCGTCACCGGCGATGCCGACCTGGACGCAGATGAGCGGACCCAACAGCACCATGACCGGCAACGTCGGCACCCTCCCCGCACGTTGGGTATCGAAGGTGTACATCGATCCGAACAATAAGAACATCGTCTATGTCGCGTTCAGCGGCTTCCGGTCGGGTGACAACCACGCATACATCGAGCGCAGCAACAACGGCGGCAACACGTGGACGGACCTCAGCGCGGGGCTTCCTGAGGCGACGGTGAACGACATGGTGCTGACCCCGCAACAGTCAGGAACCCCGCGGCTATGGTTGGCGACGGACACAGGCGTGTACGCCAGCGATCCGTCGCAGAATCCCGAGACGTCGGCGTTCACATGGCGTTCGATTGGCGCGGGCACGACGCTACCGAACATCTCGGTGACGGGGCTGCGCTTCATTCCGCCGCCTCCACCTCCCGTGAGTGCCGCGGCTGCCGCCTTGCCAGCGTCCAGCAACGATGGCACGCTCTTCATCTCCACGTTCGGTCGTGGCGTGTGGTCGTTGGCACTCTCCGAGCCGTCAACTGACACGCCGGAAGCCGGCTTGGCACTGCTGCTACCCGTCGCGGGTGGCACTGCCATCGGCGGCGCGTTCGCGATCCGCGTGCGCCGCCGCCGTCGGCGTGCTGCACAGCTCAACGCAGGCACCAACTAAATCCGACAACGGGCGCCGGTAGGCGCGCGGCGCTGTGATAGCGTCGCGCGCTGGACCGGGCGCACACGAGCGCGCCTGAGGCGGTATTGCGTGGAGGTGCGTTCGATGGCGGAAACGAAGACGGCGACACTCAACAAGCCGGGATGGCTCGACCTCAGCAGCCAGGATCCGGCAGGATCGCGCGACTTCTACACCAAACTGTTCGGCTGGACCGTCGATATCGCCGACGACCCGCAATACGGCGGGTACGGCATGTTCAAGGTCGACGGCAACGAGATCGCCGGCGTCGGTGCAGCGATGAACCCGCAGCAACCGACGGCGTGGACCGTGTACGTGATCGTTGACGACGCGGATGCCGCGGTCGGCCGCATCCAGCAGGCGGGCGGCAATGTCATCGCGCCGCCGTTCGACGTCGGCGACCAGGGTCGTATGGCGATCGTCAGCGATCCCGCGGGCGCCGTCTTCGGACTCTGGCAGGGCATCAAGATGTTCGGCTGGGAGACGTACGGCGTCACCGGCGCTGTGTGTTGGAGCGAGCTGACCTCGCAGGACTTTGCCAAGGCGAAGCCGTTCTACGCTGACGTCTTCGGCTGGGTCGCGCGCGATGCAGCCGTGTCGACGCCCGACATGCAGTACACGACATTTGCGCTCGATGCAGAGGACCAGCAGGGCTTTGCCGGTGGCATGCAGGCGCCGCCGACGATGCCCGCCGGGACACCGTCGTATTGGCAGGCGTACTTTGCAGTGGACAATGCCGACGCGTCCGCCGCACGCGCCAAAGAGCTCGGCGGTGTGGTGATGGTCGAGCCGACGGACATTCCGAACACGGGCCGCTTTGCGATCATCCGCGATCCGCAAGGCGGCGTCTTTGGAGTGCTGCAGCCGCTGCCGATGTAGCCGGCTTCTTCCGGGTTACTCGCTCTCGGGCGCCGGCGCCGGCTGGCGCTCGGGAGCGGCCTCGATGCGCGGAGCGGATTCGGAAGCCGACAGCCCCAGCTCCTGTTTCATCGACGCGAGCCGTTGGTCGACCGATTGCTCGACCGCAGTCGCGCGCACCTGCGCCTCGATGCCTTCAATGCCGCCGGCGCCGAGCCGGCTCAAGACGCCCGTGTCCATCAGCTCGTTGACCGCTTCTGCGCGCGCCTGCGTGCTCAGCATCTTGTCGCGCGCGCGCTCGAGCAGCAGCTGCACCTCGTCCATCTCCTTCGAGATGCCTGCTGTCGTCTCGCCTGCTTTCACTGTCGCCTGCGCCGCGCTGTACTGCGCTTTCAACGTCTCCTTCTGCGTGCGCATCGCGGCGACGCGTGTCTGCAATCGCTGACCTGCAACCTCGAGGTTCTCGCGCTGATGCGTCAGCGCTTCGGACTGCTGGCGCAGGTTGAGCAGCTGTCCCTCGACGAGCTCCGACTGCGTCAGCGCGCTCGCCGCCACCTCGTCGCGGTTCTGTTGCAGCGCGGTGCGCGCCAGCTCGTCGAGACGGCGCCGGTTGGATTCCATCTGGCGTGCCTGGATCTCGAGCTGCTTCTGCGCGGTGACGACGTCGGCGACGCCGCGGCGCACGCGCTGAAGCGCTTCGAGCTGCTTCTCGTAGGCGAGGTCGAGTGCGTCGGCGGGGTTCTCCATGCTGTCCAGCGTCCGGCTGGCCTTGCCCCGCATGACGAGCTTGAAGCGCTGCCATAGGCCCATGCGCTGCATTGTCAGGGTTGCAGGGGCGTTTGGAGCGGCTTTGGGTACCGTAAGCGCATGGAGGCCACCGAGATCGAGCAGGCGCGCCTGCGAGTTGACGACTACGACCACGCAGCTATCGAGGCGAAGTGGCGCCGCGTATGGGAGCAGCGCGGCGACTACAAGCCCGACCTCGACGCGCCCGAGCGTCCCTTCTACAACCTGATGATGTTCCCGTACCCCTCGGCGGAGGGGCTGCACGTCGGCCACATCCTGCCGTACACCGGCGGCGACATCTACGGACGCTGGCGGCGACTCAAGGGTGACACGGTCTTCGAGCCGATGGGATTCGACGCCTTCGGCATCCACTCCGAGAACTACGCGATGAAGATCGGCCAGCACCCCGCGGTGGTGATGAAGCGCGCGGTCACCAATTTCCGCGAGAACCAGCTGAAGCGCATCGGCTCGATGTTCGACTGGGACCACGAGGTCAACACCGCGGACCCGTCGTACTACCGCTGGACGCAGTGGGTGTTCCTGCAGCTGTTCAAGCGGGGGCTCGCAGTGCAGCGCGAGGGCGCCGTCAACTGGTGCCCGTCGTGCATGACCGTGCTCGCGGATGAGCAGGTCGAGCAGGGGCGCTGCGAGCGCTGCCACACGCAGGTTGAGACGCGCTATCTACGCCAGTGGTGGCTGCGCATCACCGAGTACGCGCAGCAGCTGCTCGACGCGCTCGACACCATCGACTGGTCCGAGTCGACCAAGACGATGCAGCGCAACTGGATCGGCCGCAGCGAGGGCGCGACCATCCGCTTCGACCTCGAAGGGTGCAGACGCGACAACGTCACCGTGTACACCACGCGACCAGACACGCTGTTCGGCGCGACGTTCCTCGTCGTCGGCGCAGACCATCCCGAGCTCGAGAGCTTCGTGCCGCGTGAGCGCATGGGCGAGATCAACACGTGGCGTCGCATGCTCAACCCGACAGACGAGCCCGATTTCGGAGTCGGCATCGAGGCGGGCTCGCACGCCGTGCATCCACTGACGGATGCGCGCATACCCGTGTGGATCGCGCCCTATGTGCTCGGTGGCTACGGCACCGGAGCGATCATGGCGGTGCCGGGACACGACGAGCGCGACTGGCAGTTCGCGCGTGCCCACGGCCTTCCCATCGTCGAGGTGATCACCGGTGGCAAGGTCGAGGAACCCGCGTACAGCGGCGACGGCGTGATGGTCAACAGCGACGGGTTCGACGGCACGCCGTCGACCGAAGGCAAGCAGCGCGTCATCGAGCGGCTGTTCCACCTCGGTCGCGGCGATGCCAGTGTGCAATTCAAGCTGCGCGACTGGCTGATCTCGCGTCAGCGGTACTGGGGTCCGCCGATACCGATCATCCACTGTCCCGACGACGGCGCAGTACCGGTCCCCGAGGAGGATCTGCCGGTGCTGCTGCCGGAGTTGGAAGACTTCCGCCCGACGGGGACCGGCGTATCACCGCTGGCGACGGTGGACGACTGGGTCAACGTGGAATGTCCCAAATGCGGCGGGCCGGCACGTCGCGAAACGGATGTCAGCGACACCTTCCTCGACTCGAGCTGGTACTTCCTGCGCTATCCGTCGACGGACTTCGACGACGTCGCGTTCGACAGCGAGCGCACCGACACGTGGCTGCCGGTGGACATGTACATCGGCGGCAACGAGCACGCGGTCCGCCATCTCCTGTACTCGCGCTTCGTGATGCGCGTATTCCATGACATGGGACTGGTGCCATCACCTGAGCCGTTCACTCGTTTCCGCGCGCACGGCATGATCATCATGGAAGGCGCCAAGATGTCGAAGAGCCGGGGTAACGTGCTCAATCCGGACGACTATCTCGAGCGCGTCGGCGCGGACGCCTTCCGCCTGTACATGATGTACCTCGGCCCGTACACCGCGGGTGGCGACTTCCGCGACGCCGGCATCGCGGGCATGACGCGGTTCCTGCAACGCGTGTGGCGTGTGGCACAGTCGGCGATGAGCGATGACACCGGCGACGAGACCCGTGAGCGCCGCCGCCATCGCCTGATCAAGCGCGTCGACGACGACATCGCTGTGCTGGGGTACAACACGGCGATCGCGTTTCTCATGCAGTTCGCGCGTGAGCTCGACGGCGAAACGCAGCGCGGTGACGCCCGGCGCGTCGACGTCGAGACGCTCCTGCGGCTGTTGGCGCCGTTCGCGCCCTTCATCACTGAGGAGCTGTGGGAACGCACCGGCCACGACGACTCGGCGCACGCGCGCGGTGGTTGGCCGGAGCACGACAGCGACCTGGCACGCGCGCAACGCGTGACCGTCGCGGTGCAGGTCAACGGAAAGGTGCGCGCGCAGCTCGAAGTCGACGCCGGAACTTCTGCGGAGGAGCTGACGCGTCTGGCGCTCGAGCAACCGCGCGTGCGTGAGCAGCTGAACGGTCAGCAGCCGCGCAAAGTCGTCGCGGTCGTCGACCGCATCGTCAACGTCGTCATCTGAGCTGTCGTCTGGAGAGGGGACGGGACGACATGTTCGCGGCGAGTTCCGCAGGCGAGCGAAGCTCGCCGAGGACTGTTTGAGCAAGCGGACATGTCGTCCCGTCCCCTCTCCACACGATAGGTCAGATGACGACGTTGACGATGCGGTCGACGACCGCGACGACCTTGCGCGGCTTCGCTCCGCGCAGCATCTCACGCACGCGCGGCTGCAAGAGCGCTGCGTGCGACAGTTCGTCCGACGACGTACCCGCGTCGACCTCGAGCTGCGCGCGCACCTTTCCGTTCACCTGGACCGCCACCGTGACGCGCTGCGGTCTCGCAAGTTCGATGTCGTACTC
>JBHEMA010000059.1:0-4217 GCA_046262795.1 Candidatus Dormibacteria bacterium
CTCTTGCCGATCCCGCCGCGAGCGGTGCTCTTCTTGGCCTGACGCGCCGGCGCCTTCGCAGGCGCCTTGCCCTTGGGTTTCGCCTTGGCGGCCGGCGCCGGTCGCCTCACCGGCTTGGCTCCTTTCGCGGCCTTCTTGGCCGGACGCGTCGCGGCCTTCTTGGCGGGACGCTTCGCCGCCTTCGATGGAGCCGTCGCTCTTCTCGCGGCTGTCTTCGCGGGCTTTGCCCGCTTGGCGGTCGTCTTGCGGCCGGTCACAGCCTTCGACACGGTTCGCGCGGCGCCGGTGAGCCGCTTCGCCGCCTTGGCCGCGGCCTTGACGGGCCGCGACGTCCGGGACGTCGCCGATGCGGCCTTCTTCGCCGGTGCTGCCTTGCGAGCGGCGGGACGCGCCTTTGGCTTGGCCGCAGCCGCCTTCGCCGGAAGCGCCGTCGCGGTCTTGCGCGCCGCGGGCTTCGCGGCTTGCTTGGCGGGTCGGGGCGCAGCCCGCTTGGCCGCAGGCTTTGCCGCCGCTTTCGACGGAGGCTTGGCAGCAGCGGCCTTCGCCCGCTGCGCCGTGGACGGCGCTGGACGAGTGGCCACGGCCTTCGCCGTCGCGGCTTTCGCGGGCGCTTTCTCCACGGTGCGAGCGGCGGGCGCCGGTTTCGGCGCCGCCTTCGGCTCCGGCCGCGGAGCTGAGGCGGCGGGCTTTGCCTCGGGCGTCTTCGTGGTGGGCACGGCCGTGGCCGTGCGTTCGCGGGCGGCCGGCGTTGCGGGCGGCGCCGATGGCGGCGTGACCCTGCCCGCGGGCGCCGAGGGCGCCGGTATGCTGCTGCTTTGCCCCGCCGGCGCGGGACTGGGCGTCGTGCGCGGTGCGGGCGGCGTGCCGTTGGTCTCCGGCGCGGCGGCACGGCGCCCTGAGCGCTGTTCTGCCGCAATGCGCGGTTCCATCATCGCCTTGCGCAGCTGTTCCGCCCGCTCCGGCGTCTCAGCCGACTTGAGGCACGTGAAGGCGACGACCTCCTTGATGTCCGGGGCGCTGTCGAAGCGGACGATCGCCGTCTGCGAGAGCACCGTTTCCACCCGGCCTGTCGCGCCAACGGGGTAATCGCCGATCGGTGTGCCCGTGCGCGGGCGCGTGTTCTGAATGAGGATGACGCGCTCGCCCGTGGAGAACGGCGGCGGCGGTTCCTCGCGCGCACTCGGCGGCCGGCCCGGCTGCGGCCGCGCTGGCGCTACCGGAGCTGGAGCGGCAGGGACGACACGCGCCGGCTGCTTCTTAGCCTCCTCGTCGTCTTCCGCTTCGTCCTCATCCTCATCCTCGTCTTCGTCGTCGGAGTCATCGGTCGCGATCTCGACGATCTCGATGTCGGCGGTCCCCTCCTCCTCGTCGTCCTCTTCTTGGGCGTCGTCGGATCCGCCGTCGGCGCTGTCGTCGATCTCGTCCGGCATTCGCTGCTCCTATGTCGGGGATTCGCGGGGGTGTCCGCCCGCGTCAATACACTGCTTCGGTGATCGCGCTCTTTCGGGGGGTGTCGCTGTCGGCGCACGCGCAGCGACGCGTGCTGGAAATCCTACCCGGTGCGCTGACCTGGTTTGTGCTGCTGGTGCCCGTCGTGACGGCGTTCGCCATCCGGCTCAACGACCCCAGCATGCTGTGGATCCTTGGCGTCGGCGCGGTGCTGCTCGATCTGTACTGGTTCGGCCGCACGACCTTCACCGTGCGATGCGTTCGCCGTTCGCTCGCAGCGCTGAAAGCGACGGAGGTTGTCGACTGGTGGGACGTCTGTCAGGAGATCGAACCGCAGCTGCCGCCAGATGCGCCCACACCGAGCGAGGTGGTGCATTGCGCGCTCATCCCGACATACACCGAGCGCTACGAGGTGTTGCGTGCCACGTTGCAGGCGCTGGCCGACCAGAACTACCCCGAGCAGCAGCGCGTCTGCGCGATCATCACGCGCGTCACCGACGAGGGCGGCATCGAAAACGTGCAGCGACTGCGCGATGAGTTCGGCCATCGGTTTCGGTCGTTTCTGCACATCAAGGATCCGCTGCTTCCCGGCATCGTCGTGGGCAAGTCCGCGGCGATGGCGTACGGCGGACCGGTGCTCAAACAGCACTGCGACGAGCTGGGGCTCGATCCACGCACCACCCTGGTGACCGACCTCGACTCCGATTTCCGTCTCCATCCGCAGTACTTCGCGTATCTCACAGCGCAGTTCTGCACCGTCGAACACCGCGTGACGTCCATCTGGCAGCCGGTGCCCGTGTTTCTGAACAACCTCTGGCGCGTGCCTGCGGCGGTGCGCGTCATGGCCACGGCGGCGACGCAGTGGCAGATGTTCCTGCACCAGAACCCGCACCGGCTGGTGATGTTCAGCTCGTACACGATGTCGCTCAACCTGCTGCATGAGGTCGGCTACTGGGACGCGGACGTCATTCCGGAGGACTCGCGCTTCTTCTGGAAAGCGTTCTTTCGGTACGGCGATCGTCTGCAGGTCCGGCCGGCGTTTCTCACCGTGCAGGGCGACGCGCCCAAAGCGCGCGATTACGGCAGCACGCACATGTCGCAGTACAACCAGATCAAACGGTGGGCGTGGGGCGCAACCGACATCCCCTACGTCAGCACGCGCATCATGCGGCATCCTGAGATTCCGACGAAGCTGCGCGCGAGGCGGTTCTCGCTGCTGCTCATCAACCACCTGACGTGGGCAACCTTGCCGCTGCTGCTCTTCTTCGGTGGCGCGCTGCCCGCGTTCATCGATCTCGACTACAGCCTCTCACTTGGTGCAACCATCATCGGTTGGACGACTGCCGGCATCCTCACGGTCACGCTGCTGAACACGCTCGCGCTCATCCAGATCGATCGCCGCATGTGCCCCAAGCCGGCCGCGTGGCACTGGTGGCGCAAGCGCTGGGCCGACGTGCAGCTGTTTCTCTATCCAATTGCGGGCTTGGCGCTGAGCGTCATTCCGGCACTCGAGGCGCAGACGCGTTTGATGTTCGGTGCGTATCTCGAGTACAAGGTCACGGAGAAGGAGTAGGCAGCGTCCACACGCCGATATCGCCGTTCACCGTGGGCGCCGAGCCGATGATGGTGGTGAGGAAGGCGACGTAGGTGTCGTGGTAGGGGGAGGGCAGCGCGATCACCGCGGTCACGCCCGAGCGACGTAGCTCGTCGCGCATCGCAGCGCTGTTCGTGAGATTGAGCGGCGGCGCGATGCCGCTCTGCTCGATATCGTCGAGCGCTGCCTTGAGCTGCGCCGTCGCCGGTGATGCGTTGCCGATGAAGTATCCGCCGGGCATGCGAAAGCGCATGTCCACGCTGTACTGCAGCACCATGCCCGATGTGTTCAGCTGATCGCTCCACGGTGCAGTGGCGACGACCGGTCCTACCGGCAACGCCTGCGCCGTCGCGAGCGCCGCTGCAGACGACGACGGCGGCAGCGGCGTCGTCATCAGGGGTATCACGGGAACGAGCGGCGCGAAGGCGACGACCGCCGTCGCAAGCGCACCGAGTCGGCCAACACGCATCGCAGCGATCTCTCGCAGGCCGTATGCGACGACGATGCCGGCGGCGAGATACACGAAGAGCATGAGGCGGTTTGGCTGCACGTTGTTCAACACCGGAACGTGCGCGGCGATCCACCACGGCAGTGGGATCGGCGTCCTGCGTCCGATGCCATGCAGGTGCGGACCGAACGAAAGCACGGTGACGACGACGCCGGTGATCGCGGCCACGCGGACGAGCGGAACACGCCAGAACCGGAAGACGGTGTACCCAAGGAGCACGAGCATCGGAATGCCGAAGTACCCGTCCCATTCCGACAGATTGCCGGTGAAGTGCGTTGTGAGGCGCTGAACAGGGCCTGGCGAAAGCCATTGCACGGACGTTGGCAGCACCACATTGAACGCGTCTGCGAGGAAGATGTCGGGCGAATGGATGGCCGTTCCGGTTCCGGTTCGGTTCGGGCCCAGGAACTGCACCGCGACCGGTGCAGCCAGCACGACAGCCACGATCGGGACAGCAATCCGCAGCACGCGCCAGACGTATCGCGTGCGTCGCCGGAGCTCGCCACGATTGAACGCTGCGCAGACCACGGTCACCACCACTGCGGCGAGGAGCTCTGTCACGAAGATCTCCTCGGCGATGAGGAACTGCGCGACGGCGAGCGCTGCCGTCAGCACCGCGAGCACGAACACACGCCGCCGCTGACGGACGATCAGCTCGTCAAGCAG
>JBHEMA010000060.1:0-2730 GCA_046262795.1 Candidatus Dormibacteria bacterium
CCCAGATCGTCGCGGTGCTCGGCGTCGGCAATTATGTCCGGCTCGGCACCACCCTTGATGACGCGATGGGTGAAGCCTTCGACAAGGTGGCAAAAATGCTCGGGCTGCCGTATCCCGGCGGCCCCTCCATCCAGCGCGCCGCCGAGGGTGGCGACGCTTCGCGGTTTCCGCTGCCGCAGACGCGCATCGCAGACGGCTTCTCGTTCAGCGGGCTGAAAACAGCGGTGCGCTACACCGTCCGCGATCTGCCTGCAAACGAGCTGGGGAGTGACGGCGTGCCGCGCGACCGAGTGACGGTGAGTGCACTCGCCGCGTCATTTCAACAGACCGCAGTGAAGCAGCTCGTCGACGGTCTCGAGGACGCCGTGCACCGGACAGGCTCGGACACCATTGCTGTGGTCGGCGGCGTCGCCGCCAACGCGCTCCTGCGCGACGAGGTGCGTCGCAGGTTCGACGGCCTCAGCGTCGTCGTGCCGCCCTTCAGCCTCTGCACCGACAATGCCGCGATGATCGGGGCCGCCGGCTGGCAGCGATTCCGGCTCCACGGCCCCGATGAGCCCGGTATCCCCGTCGACCCGTCGCTCGAGGACTATGCCTGAGGGCGTTGCGATGCGCTCACGTCCGGCTCGGCCGTCCGCTTGCGACTCTGGCACTCGATTCGCTAGAGTGTTAGCAGTCAAGCCAACAGAGTGCTAATCCTTGGAGGTCATCCAGTGGCAATTCCGCTTCGCCCACTTGCCGATCGTGTCGTCGTCGAACCCCTCGAGCGTGAGGAGGTCACGAAGAGCGGGATCGTCCTTCCGGACACCGCGAAAGAGAAGCCCCAGGAGGGCGTGATCAAAGCCGTCGGTAAGGGTCGCTACAACGAGCAGACCGGCCAGCGCGTCGAGCTCGACGTCAAGGTCGAAGACCGCGTCATGTATGCGAAGTACGCCGGCAGCGAGGTGAAGATCGACGAGAAGGAATACCTCATCCTCTCGGAGAAGGACATCCTCGCGGTCGTCGAGAAGAACGGCAACTAAGCTCCCATGCCGGCGAAGGAGCTTCGCTTCAAGGAGGACGCGCGCGCAGCGCTGAAGCGCGGCGCGGAGTCGGTCGCCAAGACCGTGTCCCTCACGCTCGGTCCGCGCGGGCGCGCCGTGGTGCTCGACAAGAAGTTCGGGCCGCCTGTGGTGACCAACGATGGCGTCACCATCGCGCGCGATCTCGAGTTCGAGGACCACTTCGAGAACATGGGCGCTCAGCTGCTCAAGGAAGCGGCGATCAAGACCAACGACGTCGCCGGCGACGGCACCACGACTGCGACGGTGCTGGCGCGCGCGATGATCGACCAGGGCCTGCAGAATCTCGCCGCGGGTGCCTCCGCGGTGGACCTGCGTCGCGGCATGCTCGCCGCGATGGACGCTGCCGTGGCCGACGTCCGCAAGCGCTCCCAACCGGTGGGTGGCAACGACGACATCCAGCGCGTCGCCACCATCAGCGCCGCCGATCCCGAGGTCGGTCGCATGATCGCGGACGCGTTCGACAAGGTCGGCCGCGAAGGCGTCGTCTCGGTGGAGGACGGACGAGGCCTCGAGACCGAGGTCGAGGTTGTCGAGGGGATGCAGTTCGACCGCGGCTACGTGTCGGCGTACATGGTCACCGACCAGCAGAGCATGGAAGCGGTGCTTGACGACGCGCGTGTTCTCATCACTGATGGCAAGATCTCGGCGGTTGCCGACCTGCTGCCGGCGCTCGAAACGTCGATGCGGCTGCGGCGGCCGTTGCTGATCGTCGCCGAGGATGTGCAGGCCGAGGCGCTGGCGACACTCGTCGTCAACAAGATGCGCGGTACGGTCAATGCCGTTGCGGTGAAGGCGCCGGCGTTCGGCGAGCGCCGTGAGGCGATGCTGCAGGACATCGCGATCCTCACGGGCGCGACGGTCATCAGCGAGAAGACCGGACTGCGGCTGGACGCCATCCGAGAGGACCAGCTCGGCAGCGCGGGCCGCGTGACGGTGACGAAGGACGACAGCACCATCGTTCGCGGTGGCGGTGGTCGCGACGCCATCGAGGCACGCTGCGCCGAGATCCGCCAGCAGATCGAAGAGACCACCTCCGATTGGGACCGCGAGAAGCTCCAGGAGCGGCTCGCGAAGCTGACCGGTGGCGTCGCCGTCATCCGTGTTGGCGCCGCGACCGAAGTGGAGCTGAAGGAGCGCAAGGCTCGAGTCGAGGATGCGCTCGCTGCGACGCGTGCGGCGATAGAGGAGGGCGTCGTCGTCGGTGGTGGAGTATCGCTGCTGCGTGCCGTCCCCGCTGCGGAATCAGCCGCGGACGGTGGCGACACACGCGCCGGTGCGCGCATCGTCGCGCATGCACTCGCAGAGCCGTTGCGCGTCATCGGTGACAACGCCGGTGTCGAGGGCGCTGTGGTCGTGAACCACGTCGCGTCGTCGCAGGGCAACGAAGGCTTTGACGCGGTCAGCGAGACGTATGGCGACCTACCGTCCAAAGGCATCATCGATCCCACGAAGGTGGTCGTCGCTGCGCTCACCAACGCAACATCGATCGCAACGATGGTTTTGACGACCGAAGCCCTCGTCGCCGATGCGCCCGACGAAGACGAAGCGGCCGCCGGCGGCCACGGCCACGCGCATGGTGGCGGCGGCGGCATGCCCGGCATGGGTGGCATGCCCGGGATGGGCGGAATGCCCGGCATGGGCGGCATGGGCGGCATGGGCGGCATGG
>JBHEMA010000061.1:0-5277 GCA_046262795.1 Candidatus Dormibacteria bacterium
GCGTCACTCAACGCGGGCGCGTCGGCGGCCGTTCTGCTGTACGAGGTGCAGCGTCAGCGCGGATTCACGCTCTCATGACCCTCATCGTCGACGGGTACAACGTCATCCACGCATGGGCAGCCCTGCAACTGGTGCTGCGAGAACGCGGCATGGATGACGCGCGGCGCGACCTCGTGCGCATGCTCGGCGAGTACGCCGCGCAGAACGGAGACGCGGTGACGGTCGTCTTCGACGCGCACGCGCGCACTCGCGACGCGTCGCCTCCCGAGGTCATTGACGGCGTGACCGTGCTCTTTGGGACGCGGACGGCGTCCGCGGATCACGTGATAGAGCGTCTCGCCAACGAGGCCGCACGACGCAAGCAACATCAGGGCGTCACGGTGGCGACAGGTGACCGCTTGCAGCGCTCACTGGTGGGCGCGATGGGCGTCGCCACGATCACACCGGCGCAGCTCGAGGCTGAGGTCGCGCGCGTCGCTGCCGGTGTCTCGGACACTGCACGGCGCCGCAGTGCGGACACGGGACACGCGCGCCGTGTCGAGCATCGTCTGGACGACGCGACGCGACGACGGTTGGAGCAGCTGCGCCGAGGCGGGGGTTGATCAGATCGGCGCGACGCCGAACCCAACGGCGAACCGCCTGCACCAGATCACGACGCTACGGTACCGCGCGATGTCGGTACCAGCGGGCACCGGGTAGTTCTGATTCCCCTGGTTGCCTTTGAGCGATCCCAGGTCAAGGTACGCGGTGAAGTCGTTCTGGCCGGCCGTCGGCGGAACCGGCGACAACGTGACGTGCACATCCGGCCCATCTGATGTGCTGAAACCCTCGAGCCGTACGACGAACGAGCCATCGCCGAGGCGCAAGACGGATGCCGTGCCCACCGTCGCGTGCTCCAGGTCGCGAAACCGGCCGCTCGCGATGACTGCCGGCGACGTTGCGGACGCGCGTGGCGTCGCAGCGGCCGCCGTGGAGTTGACCGGGGTTGCCATGGTCGCGGGCTGCCCCTCATCGACGCGATGCACGGTGAAGAGCGCCTCCGGGTCGAAGTACACGATCACGAATGCAACGCCGCCGACAGCAGCCATGGCGACTGCCGTGATCAAGGGATGTCCGCGCATGCGCCTCAGAACGGACACTGGCACCCCGCAGTTGTACCCGAACCTCGGGCCCTCAGCCGTGGACGGCGTGGTATCGTCCGCCGGTCATGGAAGGCGAGGATTCCAGCCACAACGGCAGAGGCGATCGTCGCCGCTTGGCGCGTGTCGGGATCGGGGCGGCGCTTGGCGGCGTTGTGTGCGCATCCTGGTCGGGGGTCGCTGCCGCGGCGACCTTGACGCCCAGCGCCTACGTCGCCAACTTCGGCGGCAACACGGCGTCGCAGTACAGCGTGGGGGCCGGCGGCGCGCTGGTGGCCAAGTCGCCCGCGACTGCGGCCACAGGCAATGGCCCAGAGGGCGTGGCGATCAGCCCCGACGGTAGGAGCGTCTACGTCACCAATGGGTCGAGCAATACCGTCTCTCAGTACGACGTGGGCGCTGACGGCGCGCTCACACCGAAGTCGCCCGGAGCAGTGGCGGCGGGCAGCGGCGCGGCCGGCATCGCGATCACGCCCGACGGGACGAGCGCCTACGTCACCGACCATGATGCCAATACGGTGTCGCAGTACTCGCTCGCGGCCAACGGCGGACTCACGCCGAAGTCGCCTGCGACCGTGGCGTCGGGGAGCGCGCCCCTCGGCATCGCGGTCAGCGTTGACGGCAAGAGCGTCTACGTCACCAACTCATCTGACAACACGGTCTCGCTGTACGACGTCGGCGCCGGAGGCGGCCTGACGCCGAAGACGCCCGCGGCGGTCGTGGCGGGTATTGCGCCGGTCGGCGTCGCCGTCACTCCTGACGGCAAAAGTGCCTACGTCGTCAACCAAAACAACAACACCGTCTCGCAGTACGACATCAGTGCCGGCGGCGGCCTGACGCCGAAGGTGCCCCCGACGGTGGGATCGGGGGTTGGTCCTGTGGCCATCGCCGTCAGCCCGGATGGCAGCAGCGTCTACGTCGCCAACTTCAACAGCAACAACGTGTCGCAGTACGACATCGGAGCGGGCGGTGTGCTGACAGCGAAGTCGACCGCGACGGTGGCGGCCGGGACTGCGCCGCGCGGGATCGCGGTCAGCCCGGACGCGAAAAGCGTCTACGTCGCCAACCAAAGTAGCAACACCCTTTCGCAGTACGACGTGGGCGCTGGCGGGACGTTGACGCCGAAATCGTCTGCGACGGTGGCGACTGGCAGCACTCCTGTCGGCGTGGCCGTGACACCCGAACAGGCTCCGATCGCCGCGTTTACTGCAGCACCGGCGACGGTCGGGAATCCCGTGAGGTTCGACGGATCCGGCTCGAGCGATGCGGATGGAACCGTGGCGCGCTGGGACTGGCAGTTCGGCGACGGGACCACGCTCAGCAATGGCGGCGCCACGCCGTCGCACACCTACGCTGCGGTGGGTACGTATACGGTCACACTGACGGTCACCGACAATGCGGGCTGCTCGACGAAGCAGGTCTTCACCGGGCAGACGATGTCGTGCAACGGCGGACCATCAGCGGTCGTGTCGCAGAGCATCACCGTGTCGACCGTGCCTGTGCCCAACACCGGCGCGACCGTCGCCATCGGTTCGTTGTTCCTTGTTGGCGGCCTTCTTCTTGGTGTCGCCTCGCTGCGCCGCCGTCGCTGAAAGCTCGATACACTCGTCCGGCGCGTGCCGGCGTAGCTCAGTGGTAGAGCGGCTGTTTTGTAAACAGCGCGCCGTGCGTTCGAGTCCCTCCGCCGGCTGTGCCCGCATCAGTGTCGCATCGCCGACTGGTGACGCTGTCCGCGCCGAGAACGCGATGGCAGATGCAAGCGTCCGCGAGGTGATGCCGCCTCGTCCGTACCAAGCGGGCTCGCGCGTGCGGTCAGACGTTGGCTGATCGCCACAACCGCTGCCACTGACATCGTCATGGCGATCAAGCCGCAGAGGAGCGCGAGGGGCGTGCTAATGGCGTTGACGAGCACCGCGAAGTTCATGCCGAAAAAACCGGTCAGAAAGGTCAGCGGGAGAAAGATGGTGGCAACCACGGTCAGGCGCCGTGTCTGCTCACCGAGCCGGTTGGACACCGAGGAGAGATATACGTCGAGCGCACCGGTGATGATGTCGCGGTAGCTGTCGAGCTGCTCGACCATGCGCACGGCGTGGTCGTGGACGTCGCGCAAATAGAGTTGTGCCTCGGCATCCAACCGCGGCGTACGGGGCCCCGCGAGCTGTTGCAGGAGGTCGCGTTCCGGACCGAGCACACGCCGTAGGACCGTCATGTCGCGTTTGAGCCGGAAGATCTCGCTCACGGTGCTCATGCCGCCCCGGGTGACGATGTTGTTCTCGATGCGTTCCAGCCCCTCGTCCATGGTGTCGAGCACCGGAAAGAACGAGTCCACGAGCGTGTCGCAGATACGGTAGAAGACCATCGATTCGTTCTGCGCTGCGATCTCCGGCCGCTTGTCACAGGCTGACCACAGCTGATCGAGTGATGGGATCGTGGCGTCACTCACTGTGGCGATCCACCCGTTTCCGACGAGCACGTGAACCTCTGCCAGGTGGAGTGACTTGTCCGATGCCTGCAGCGTGGTGAAGAGCACGACGAACATCATCTCGTCGTATTCGTCCGCCTTGGGTCGCTGGTTGCGGTTCTCGATGTCCTCGATGACGAGCGGGTGCAGCCGCAGGCCGGCCTCGAGAAACTTGATGTCATCCGGTGATGCGGGACTCGCATTCATCCAGAGCAGCCCGTGCGAGCTCGTCCAGGCGCGCAGATCGTCGATGCTGCGCTGCTCGACCGGATGTCCATCGAGACGGGTTTCGATCATCTGCGGGCGATGGTAGGCGACGGTGCGACCACACGGGCCCGCGCGCGGGTCATCATATGCGCCCATGGCCGACGAGTCCGAGGAACACAAGGAGGCCGGCGAAGCCAAGCACGGCACCGGTGACCGCGTACGCGATCGACTGCGGGCGGCCGAAGTCGCCGCTGAAGGCGCCGCCGGTTACGGCTGGGCCACAGAAGCGGTCGAAGCAACCGAGGCCGCGATTGATCCCGAGCGTGAGCTTCGTTCGGACGAGGGCGACGAGCAGGCGTCGGAGCCGTCGGAGAGGCCAGCGAGCAACGACGAGTCGCCGGCGCGCTGACGCGCGTTCGAGGTGACGGCAGCGCTGAGCCGGTTCGGAGAACGGCGGCAACACGGGCGGCTGCTCGGATTCTTCTATCTGCTGCATCCCGGACCGTCGCTCCTCGTGACGGCAGTGTTTCTTGCAGCTGTTGCGCTGATAGAACGCCGTGTTCCCTCGGCGCTGCGCACCCTGCAGCTGCTCGGGCTCATGCTGCCAGCGCAATTCGCGATCGGGACGCTGAATGACGTCGCTGATGCACCCAGTGACAGGCTCGCCAAGCCCTATAAGCCGCTCGTCCGCGGAGTCACCAACCGACGGTTCGCAACGGTTGTTGGTGTCGTGCTGGCGATCATCGGCATCGGTGTGTCCATCACGATCAACGTCACGACCGCGGCATTCACGGTCCTGGGCTTCAGCGCAGGGTTGCTCTATGACGTGGGAATCGGGCGCACTCCGTTGTCTGTCGTTCCGTGGTGGACCGGCTTCAGCGCACTCGCGTTCGCAACCTTCGCTGCTGCAGGGCGCCTCAACACCGCCGTCCTGTGGATCATTCCGCTCGCGCTGTTCTTGTCGCTCGGATTGCACTGCGCCAATGTGCTGCCCGACCTCGACGGCGACCGCAAGGCGGGGAGCCGGTCGCTGCCGGTGCTGATGGGCAGGACGGGCTCGCGCTCGACATCGCTCTTCGCACCGGTGGTCGCGGTTGCGTTGGCCGTGTGGACTGCAGTGGCGGCATCGGCATTGACGTGGGCGGTGGTCGCCACCGCCGCGTTGTTGCTCGCGCTTGTGACCGCCGTGGCGGCATCGCGAGAGATGCGTTCGTTTCCGCCGCTTGCGGTTGGATCAGCGCTCCTGGCGGTGGCTTGGCTCGCGACTGTGCCACGTTGAGTTGAGGCAGGTGCCGCTTGCTACGATCCTCCGGGCGGGCCCAAGTAGCTCAGTGGTAGAGCAACGCCTTGGTAAGGCGTAGGTCGTGAGTTCAATCCTCACCTTGGGCTCCACGCGTGTTGCGCGCTCTTCGTACAAGCTTGGTTCGTGTTGCGATGAGGGCGCCACTTAACGCGGCAATCCCTCCGAAC
>JBHEMA010000062.1:0-2909 GCA_046262795.1 Candidatus Dormibacteria bacterium
GTGCCACCCCGTCCCGACCGCACGGGACAGCGGTCGATGTGGGCGGGCGAGCTGGCGACGACGCTGGGTGGCGAGGCGCTGGAGCGAGCCGCGCGCGCATACCCGCTGCGCCGTCTCGGCACACCGGAGGACGTGGCCACTGCGGTCACCTTCCTTGCCTCCGACCGCGCCTCGTACATCACCGGGCAGACGCTGTCCGTCGACGGCGGCTACGCGATGGTGTGAAGGCGCATCACGCCGGTCGTGGGCTGTAAGCGCGCTGCATCAGGCTTTCGAGCCGCCGCCTCGCCTCGGCACCCGCGACGTCGTCACCGGTCGCCAGCACCCTCCGGTACGTGATCACGGCGCTGATCCAGTCGCCGTTGAGCTCGAGCAGCTCGCCGACCCGAAGGAGCTGACTCGGCGAGGGGCGCTCGTGTTGCATTGAGCTCACTCTCGCCGGTGAGGGCGGACAATGCCAGGACGATGCTTCGCTTTCTGACAGCCGGCGAATCACACGGCCCCGAGCTGACCGTCATCGTCGACGGGGTCCCGGCGGGGCTGCCACTTGACGCTGCGCGCGACATCGATCGTGACCTGCGTCGCCGCCAGGGCGGGCACGGCCGCGGCAAGCGACAGCAGATCGAGCTGGACTCTGCGCGCATCACCGCCGGCGTACGCGGTGGCTCGACGCTCGGTTCACCGGTGGCCCTCGTCGTCGTGAACCGTGACTGGGAGAACTGGCAGGGGCCGATGCAGGTCGAGGCGGACGGCTTCACCGCCAAGCCGGTGACGCGGGTGCGCCCAGGGCACGCCGACCTGGCCGGGTCGCTCAAGTACGGCTTCAACGACGCGCGCAACGCCCTCGAACGGGCGAGCGCTCGAGAGACCGCAGCTCGCGTCGCGGCGGGCGCGGTCGCGCGCAGCCTCCTCGGCACCCTTGGCATCACAGTGCGCTCGTACGTGCAGCGCATCGGCGAAGTGCGCGCACCCGGTGACCCGGGTAGCGGCGTCGACTGGGACGCGGTGGAGCATTCACCCGTGCGCACTCCGGACGACGCGACGTCGCGGGCCATGGTTGCCGCCGTCGACGCCGCGCGCGAGGCGGGCGACACCCTCGGGGGCACCGCCTATGTCGAAGCGATCAATGTTCCTGCCGGGCTTGGCAGTTACTCGCAGTGGGACCGGCGCCTCGACGGGCTCGTGGCGCAGGCGATGTGCAGCATTCCGTCGGTGAAGGGCGTCGAGATCGGTGCTGCCGTCTGGGCCGCACGGACGCCCGGCTCGCAGGTGCACGACGCGCCGCGTTACGAACGAGGCACCGGCTTCCGGCACATCACCAACAACGCGGGCGGGATGACGGGCGGCGTCAGCGACGGCGAGCACGTCTGGGCGATCGCGCACTTCAAGCCAATCTCGACGCTGCTCAAACCGCTGCGCAGCGTCGACATGCGGACCGGCGAAGAGATCAACGCGCACTACGAGCGCAGTGACGTGTGCGTCGTGCCAGCGGGAGCGGTGGTGGCCGAAGCGATGCTCGCGTGGGTCGTGGCCAATGCGGCGCTCGACAAGTTCGGCGGTGACAGCGTGGGCGAGCTGTGCCGTGCGGCCGAGGCGCATCGGGAGGCCATCCGGGCGCTGCGATGAGCGCGGTGCGTCGTGTGGCGCTGGTCGGATTGCCCGGCGCGGGCAAGTCGGCCATCGGAGTGGAGCTGGCGCGGCGCCTCGGCTGGCGCAGCGTCGACCTCGACGCAGAGATCGCTGACGATGCCGGTGCCTCCGCGCCCGACATCCTCCGACGTGAGGGCGAGGCGGCCTTTCGCACACTCGAGCTGTCCGCGCTCCGCCGTGCTTTCGCGATCGCAGAGCCGGCCGTCATCGCGTGTGGTGGCGGTGTCATGACGCAGCCTGAGGCGCGAACGCTGCTGCTCAGCGCTGCACTCGTCGTATGGCTCGACGCGCCCGACGCCGTCCTGCTGCAGCGCCTTGGCGGAGCAGCGGACCGTCCGCTCCTCGAAGGCGATCCTGCAGCGCGTCTGCGCGATTTGCGCAGCGCTCGCCGCGCCACGTATGCGCCGGCTCACCTGCGGGTCGATGCGACGGCCGCCATCGAACCGGTCGCGAGAGCGCTCGCCGACCGGATCACGAAGAGCGTGCGCGTCGATCTCGCGGCACGCTCGTATCACGCTGAGATCGGACCGGGCGCACTGAGCTTGGTGGCGGCACACGTACCCGCGACCGCAGCGCATGTCGCCGTGATCGCCGACCGCCGTGTGTCGGCGGCAACGCGCGCATTGGTGAGCGCGTTGCGACGCGACGGCAGGCGTGTGACGCGCCTGGGACTCGTCGGCGGCGAGCCGTTGAAGACGTGGAGCGTTACCGGCCGGTTGCTGCAGCGGCTGTCCAGAGCGGGGCTGCGCCGCAGCGATTGCATCGTCGCAGTCGGTGGCGGTGCGCTCGGCGACGTGGCCGGTTTCGTCGCGGCGACCTACATGCGCGGCGTTGCCTGGATCAACGTCCCCACCACGCTGCTGGCAATGGTCGACAGCGCGCTCGGCGGCAAGACGGGCGTGAACCTGCCACAGGGCAAGAACCTTGCCGGCGCGTTCTGGCAGCCGCGAGCCGTGGTCTGCGACACGACGCTGCTCGGCACGCTGGCCGATCGCGCATACCGGTCTGCTTTTGCCGAGATTGTCAAATACTGCATGATCAGCGACGATGGCCTGGTGACGGTCCTCGATCGCGACCTGGAACGGCTGCTTGCCCGCGACGCCGACGTGCTCGCCGACACGGTGCGGCGATCGCTCGACATCAAGGCTGATGTCATCGGCGGTGACGAGCGCGAGTCGGGGACCCGTGCGGTGCTCAACTACGGTCACACCGTGGGGCACGCGATCGAGGCGCAGACGCAGTATCGGCTCACGCACGGC
>JBHEMA010000063.1:0-4025 GCA_046262795.1 Candidatus Dormibacteria bacterium
TTGGCGATGCCACGACTTCCAGACGGCAGACGCACGCGCCATGTCTCGCCACGCACGCCGAATCCGACGCGCTGCTCCCAGAAGATGTCGGACGGCTTCAGGCCGCCCGCCGTGTGCAGAGTCGCCAACCGCCTCACCGCAGACCAGGGGATGTTGAGCGCGGCGTCACCGCCCGCCCGCCGACATCCTTAATTCTCTAATTGTCGGCACTGCGCACTCGCGCTGCGTCAGGCGAGCTTGACCGCGGCCGTCAGGAAAGATCGTCGAACGGGTTCACCCACTGGTTGTTGTGGTTGATCCCGAAGTGCAGGTGGCAGCCAGTCGAGTTGCCGGTGGTGCCCTCCCACCCGATCAGCTGGCCGCGCCCCACCGATTGTCCGTTGCTCACGGCGAAACCGGACATGTGGCCATACAACGTCGTCCACCCGTTGCCGTGCTGAAGCAGGATGTAGTTGCCATAACCGTTGCCCTGGAACGGCTCGATGTTGACGACGCCGCCGTCAGCCGCGGTGATGTTGTTGCCGCACGCGCCGGCGATAACGATGCCGTTGTGGAACCGATGCGGGTATGGACAACCGGAGTCGTAGGCCTCGAAGAAATACTGCGTGCAACCGAAGCCCTGGCTGATGGGACCGGAGTCGGGCCACGCGAACTGACCCGATCCACCGCCCGAGTTGCCGCTCGCCTGCAGCGCCGCCTCCTGCTGGTTGAGCGAGGAGACTTCGGCGTTGAGCGCGTCGTTGTCGGCCTGGATCTGCGCTTGGAGAGCCTGGTCGTTCGCCTGGTCCGCCTGTACCTTGACCAACGCCGCCTGCTTGACACCCTGCTCCTGCGCGAGCTGGTTCCGGATCGCCTGCAGCGACGCAACAGCCTTCTGCTGCTCGGACTTCTCCTGCGATATCAGGCTGACGTCCGCCTCGATCTCGTGCTCTTTCTCCTGGATCTGTTTCACGCTCGCCGACTCCTGGTCACCGATCCGCTGGCTGTTGATGAGCTGCGTGAAGAAGTCGTTGAAGTCACCGGATGTCATCAGGTTGTTGATCGGCGTCGATCGCTGCTGGAGCTCGTACATGACGACGAGCTCCTTGCCGAGCCGGCGCTTGTCGTCCGCCAGCTCGGTCTGCGCCTGGACGAGCCGTGTCTGCGTCGCGGTGAGGTCGGCGCTGATGCGGTCGAGCACAACCTGCGCCGCCGTCACCTGTGCCTGAGTCGCATTGATCTGTGTGTCGAGCTGCGCAATCACCGCTTGGAGTTGCGGGATCTGCGCCTGGTCGGAAGCGATGGCGGCCTGCAACTGCTGCAGCTGCGCTGCGTTCTGGGCCTGCTTCTGCTGGTCCTGCGCGATCTGATCGGTGATCTGGTCGGCCGACGTGGCGCGCGTGCCGAAGAGCAAGCTGGTCACGGTGATGAGCGACAGCGCGCCCACGGCGCGCCGGCGGCTCAGATTGCGATGAATCTCCGCACTCCAAGATAACTGCCGAGTCCGCCGACGACGATTGCCCCGACGACGAGCAACGCCAGCAGAACCGAAAGGAACGAACCGTCGAACGGCACGCTGAACAAGCTCCGCTGAGCAAACTGCACGAAAACGCGATAGCCGGCGAAGACGATTGCGCCTGAGAAGACGGCGGCGATGACGCCACCGATCATCCCCTCGAGAATGAACGGCCATCGCACGAACCAATCTGTGGCGCCGACCAGCTTCATGATCTCGATCTCGGTGCGCCGCGCGTAGACCGCGGTGCGGATCGTGTTCATGATGATCACCATGCTGATGACGAGGAGGATCAGCGAGATGATGACGCCGATCACGATGACCCAGAAGATCACCGCGTTCAGCTTGTTGATGACGTCCTGGTTGTAGTCGGTTGCCGTCGTCTTGTCGACGATGGGTGTTGACTTCGCCAGCTGATCGAAGGTGCTCAGGTCACCCAGCTGACGCACCGTCAGATTGAGCGACGCGGGAAGCGGGTTGCTCCCGAGAACCTGCAGCGCCTGCTGGATGTCCGGGTCCTGGGATGCATCGCGTGCCGCTTGGTCTTTGGTCTCGAAGGCCACGGAGATCACGCGCGGATCGCGCTCGAGGCGGCTCTGAAAATCGGTGATCTGCGCCAGCGATGCCGTGTCCGCGATGTAAATCTTGATCTTGCTCGCCTTGCTCTGCTGCGTCTCGAGGATCGAGTTCACCGAGTGCGTGAACATGAGCGCGCCGCCCACGAGAAAAAGGATCAGCCCCATGGTGAACACACCCGCGAGCGACACGCCGAGGTTGCGACGGAAGTTCTGACCAGCGGTGGTGAACGCAAACCAGAGCGACCCGAGAACTCGTCTCACAGCGTCGCCTCGCCCGGGCGCAGGTAGCTCCCCTCCGCTTCGTCACGGACCACACGGCCGCCTTCGATGGCGATGACGCGACGGCGCACGAGGTCCACCACCTCGCGGTTGTGCGTGGCCATCAACACGGTTGTTCCGCGATGGTTGATCTGCAGCAGCAGCTGCACGATGCCCCACGACGTGTCGGGGTCGAGGTTGCCCGTGGGCTCGTCCGCGACGAAGATGCGCGGGCGGTGCACCAGCGCGCGCGCGATCGCGACGCGTTGCTGCTCACCACCGCTCAGCTCGTCCGGGTACTTGTTGAGCTTGTCCTCGAGACCGACGATCCAGAGCACCTCCTCCACCTTTTCGCGAAGATGGCGTTGCCCCGGACGCGTCACCTGCAAGGCGAATGCGACGTTCTGCGCCACGGTGCGATTGCTGAGCAGCTTGTAGTCCTGGAACACGATGCCGAACCGGCGGCGCAGCTTGGGCAGCTTCCGATGCTGCATGCGCGTGATCTCGCTGCCCTCGACGAAGATGCGTCCCGTCGATGCGGGCTCCTCGCGGATCAGCAGCCGGACCAGCGTCGACTTCCCCGCGCCGCTGGCGCCGACGAGGAAACAGAAGTCGCCCTGGTTGATGGCGACGTCGACGTCGCGCAGCGCAACCACGCCGTTCGGGTACACCTTGCTGACGCCGTGGAAGGAGATGATCGGCTTCAGAGAGGGATCAGACGCGGCGATGGGACGGCGCTCGGCGACAGCCACGCTCATGACCGCCCGCCGGGGCCGCGCATCGGAAACGGTGGGGAAAGTCGAGATGGTGTGTGCATTGCGGTGAATGGCCGGACAAGAAGCGTCTGTCTCTGCACCAGACGCGCTCAAACCGTATCCGGAACGCGGCCGAGTATATCGCCGGGTTTCCGGACGCCCCCTCGACTTTTACAGATCGGTGACTTCGCGGCTCGTATGGTCGGTTTGATTCAGCCCGCTGCAGGGACGGCTACGACCGACTGCTGCATCGACTGCCCCGCTGACCATCGCAGATATGCCTCGATGAAAGGATCGATGGCGCCGTCGAGGACGGCCTGCGTGTTCCCCGCCTCGAAGCCGGTGCGATGGTCCTTCACCATGGTGTACGGGTGCAGCACGTACGAGCGGATCTGGCTGCCCCACTCGGCGGGGAGCGATTCGCCCTTGAGGTCGGCGATCTTCTGTGCGTGGGCGGCCTGTTGCAGTGCGAGCAGGCGTGAACGCAGGACGCGCCAGGCGACGTCCCGGTTCTGCTGCTGCGAACGTTCGTTCTGGCACGTCACCACGATGCCTGTCGGCGTGTGCGTCAGTCGCACCGCCGACGACGTCTTGTTGACGTGCTGGCCGCCCGCACCGCTGGAACGAAAGACATCGGTGCGCACGTCGTCAGGGTCAATCTCGATCGAGACGTCGTCTTCGACCTCGGGCGTCACCTCGACCAGCGCAAACGAGGTGTGCCGTCGATGCGCAGAGTCGAACGGGCTCAACCGCACCAGCCGGTGGACGCCGCGCTCAGCTTTCAGGAGCCCGTAGGCGCGCGGTCCCGCCAGTCGCACCGTGGCCGACTTGATCCCGGCCTCCTCTCCCGGCGACTGTTCGAGGATCTCAGCGTCGAAGCGATGCTGTTCCGCCCAGCGGAGATACATGCGCAGCAGCATCTCGGCCCAGTCCTGCGAG
>JBHEMA010000064.1:0-3377 GCA_046262795.1 Candidatus Dormibacteria bacterium
GGATACTCGTTCAACCTCGACGGCAGCACACTCTATTTGGCCGTAGCCTCGATGTTCGTTGCGCAGGCGGCCGGCGTGCGTCTCTCACTCGGCCAACAGCTGCTTATGATGCTGACGTTGATGGTGACGAGCAAAGGGGTCGCGGCGGTGCCGCGCGCTTCGCTCGTGATTCTCACGGGCACGCTCGCCTCCTTCCACCTGCCGGTCGAAGGTGTGCTGGTGATTCTGGGTGTCGACGAGATCATGGACATGGCCCGGACCACCGTGAACCTCGTCGGGAATTGCCTGGCCACCGTCGTGATGTCACGCTGGGAGGGGGAGTACGACGATTCGAAAGCTGTTGCCGCCGAGGTGCGCGTCGCCTGACACAGCAAGCGCGGTCGTCTAGCAGCCCGGTATATTTCCCTCTAAAGAGCTACCCCCGCTCAACGTTCCGGTCGATCCAACTCCAAGGTTCGTGCGCATACACTTCGGCGTAGAAACCCGAACCCCCTAGGAGTGAACCTATGTTGTCACTATTGCTTATCACGGCGTTGGCGGTGCAGACGCCGTCCGCGACGTCGAAACCCGCGACGGACTCGACCGCGCAGCGGCGCACCACGACCGCGCCACGCGCGGGCGTGCAGGTCGGTACCGCGGTTGGCCGTCAGGCATTCCATGATCGAATGCGCGAACTGTGGTCTGATCACAACGTCTACACACGCAGCTTGATCGTCAGCGCTGCGGCCGGGCTTCCGGATACGGCGGACGTTGCGCAACGCCTGCTGCGCAACCAGGACGAGATCGGCGAAGCGATTAAACCGTACTACGGAGATGCAGCCGGCAGTCAGCTCGCGACGCTCCTGCGTACGCATATCCAGCTCGCCACGCGAGCGCTGGTTGCCGCGAAGGGCACCAGCACCGCGATGTCCGACATGAACGGCATGTCCATGCAGGACTCGTCCAGCCGCTATCAGTCGAGCCGCATGCAGGGTGATACCGTTTCTGCGCGTTCCGACACGTCGAAGATCAAATCGAATTCGCAGTACCCCACGACGACCGGCCGCATGAACGATTCGAGCAAGACTCGGAGCGCCACTGGCGTGAACGATTCGACCAAGGCGCGTAGCGCCAATGGCCGGATCGCCGACACCACCCGCGCGAAGGACAATCGCGGCAACCCCACCGCCACGGGTCGGATGAGTGACTCGACGAAGGCCAAGCAGGGTAATGCGCGCGTGACGGGCGACACGATGAGCGCCCGCCTTCCGTCCAATCAGTACGGCACCGTGCGTAGTACCGACAGCTCCGCGTCGAACAGCACGTATGCGCAGAGCCAGCAGGGTCAGATGCAGGTGGCACAGGCCGGCCAGGTTGACTCCACGTCGCTGAATCAGGCGATCGCGGAGCTCAAGGCCAACGGCGACAGTATTGCCGTGTTCCTCAGCTCGGCGAACCCGCGCGGCTTCTCGCGCGAGACGCTGCGTGGCGCAATCCAGATGCACATTGGCTTGTTGCTGCGGGAAGCGACCGCGCAGATCAAGAAGGATTATTCGGGCAGCGTCGCCGCGTTCGATGAAAGTCAGCGTCAAGGCATGCAGATGGCGGACATGCTGAGCGAGGGGATCATGAAGCAGTTCCCCAGCCGCTTCAACAATAAGGCGACGACCGTTTCATCGCGGTAAGACTTGATGTCAGCAGGACAACAGCGACCTCCTGGGCTTTTGCGCTCAGGGGGTCGTTGTCCGTTCGACGGCTTCGAGGTCGATGGTGATGCGCACCTCGTCGCCCACGACTTGTGCGCCCTCCATGAAGTGGTTCAAGGTGATGCCATAATCCTGGCGTCGAAACGCGGTAGTCGCGGAAAACGCCGTGCGACGGCCGCGCGTCGTCTCGAGCACCCCGCCAACTTCCGCATCGAGCACCACCGGATGTGTGACCCCTCGCAACGTCAGATCACCGGTGATGCGCAGGTGGTTGGGCGCTGTGGCATCGCGCTCGACTCGCCTGCTGATGAAGAGCACCTCCGGGAAACTGTCGGTGACCAGATAGGTGGAGCGCAGGTCGTTATCTCGTCGCTCGTTGCCGGTATCCACGCTTCCCGCCGCAATCCGCGCCGCGACGCTCGCGCGTTCTGGATGCTCGGGATCATAGATCAGCTCGGCGGACCACTGATGGAACGTGCCGTTGACCCACGTGATGCCGAGATGCCGCACCCGAAAGCCCACACTGCTGTGCGCCGGGTCGGCGAGCCAGCGTGTGGATGCGGCAGGGGCTTGCGCCGTCAACGGCAATGCCCAGGCGGAGAACGCAACGAGCAGGACGCAGCGGTGCATGAAGGTCAAGATAGCGCGGTGAAGAGGGCGATGATGGCGATGATCAGGCCCAGGGCGATTTTCGCCGCCGCCGCCGCGGCTCGCCCGACCACCGCGCCCCACCCGGCGCGCGCCGCGACGCCCACATGTCGCGAATAACTGAGCTCGAACAGCGCGGCGCCGACGAAGGAGCCAAGGAAGGCGCCGATCACGCTGCCGATAATTGCCACCGGGACGCCGACCATCGCGCCAATCAGCCCGCCAACGAGCGCGCCCCAGCCCGAGCGGCGCGAGCCCCCGTATTGCTTGGCAAAGCGGAATCCCAGCCAGTTTTCGATGATCTCGCCCAAGAACGCGATCCCCAGGACGATGGCGATCGTGGCGACGCCCATCGAGCGAAAGTTCGTGAGCCAGCCGTACGCCAGAATCCCCCCCACCATGACCCATAAGCCGGGAAGACCCAACGGGATGAGCAGCAATCCCGCCAGCGTGAGGGACACCAGCAGCACGACCGCGAGTGGCATCATGGCCGGGTGCCGGCGTTCAAGTGCGCCCAGATCACGCGCGAATAGCGAAACACGATGGGGATGCAGATCACGTGGATAAGTACTACGCACACCACCGCTGCCGCGATTCCAATCCGTGGGGCCACAACGAGCTGCGCCAATACCGCGAGAATCGCGAGATAGCCCACGCTCAGGATCCAGCTGACGTACATGGCGCCCTGAAAGAATCCCTGCTCACGCTCGAAGCGGTGTTCGCACACCGGGCAGACCGCGTTCATAGTCCAACGTCCCGAGAACATCGCGCCGCGCAGACAGACCGGGCAGCGTTGGGACAGGATGGCACGCAGTCGGAGGGGGACACCCATGGACGATCCCTTCTTGACGATCGGTTCGTTTTCGTGGCACTTTTATGAAGCATTCGCCAGCGCATACTACCCTTTCCACCGTCGGTGTCGTGACCGAGCTCGAGAGTCGGAGCCCGCAATCCGGTGACGTACTGATTCACGAAGATGGACGACGCTTCATCATCGTAAGCGCCGATGCCGGAATGCGCGGTTGGTGGTTTCGAGCGACGTCG
>JBHEMA010000065.1:0-6943 GCA_046262795.1 Candidatus Dormibacteria bacterium
TGCGTCAGAGTCTCTCGCCACGTACGCGCTACCCCGGCTCGCCTTCGAGGCGCTGATGCTCGACATCTTCGCCGGCGCCGACAGCCCTCCCCCGGTGGAGCCGATCGACCGGTCGGCGGTGACGGGCGGTCGCGTCAGCGCCGGCGCAACAGCAGGAAAACGGCGAGCGCCCCGAGCAGGGACGCGGGGACGATCCAAGGCCGCCGGTTGAGCTCCGCGCGCACCGGCGCGAATGCGCCGCTGTCGTCGCCGATCGGCACCGGCGTCTTCGTCACAACGCGGACCACACCCGCGGGACGCTCGGCCTCGCGCCGCGGCGCCGTGGCTGCACTCGGCTGCATCCGCGGATTGTGCGCGATCAACGTGCAGAAGGAGATGATGGTCGCGTGAGAACCGTCGATCTCAGTGGCGCTGAAGAGCTGTGCAGCGAGCCCGCGCCTTTGGAGCGCGTGAAGCGAGCGCTCAACGCGCTTGCTCCGGGCGAGCCGTTAGAGGTGCGCACACCCGTTGCCGAGCACGCATTCGCCGTGCGCGCATGGTCTCGTAAGCAGGGCATCACGTTGAGGGAGGACGAGCGCGTCGGCGGCGTCACGCGTCTGGTGCTTCGCCGTACGGAGGACGCACACTCGACCGTGTGAGCCGCCCGCTTCCGCCTGGGTTTCTGATTGGTTGTGCCGCCGCGGCGCACCAGGTCGAGGGGGGCATCGACAACGACTGGGCGCAGTGGGAGCGGCAGCGACCGTCACCTATCGCGGACGGCAGCGACACGGCGCACGCCAACGATCACTACCGTCGCTATCGCGATGACATCGCGCAACTCGCAGCGGCGGGACACAACTCGCACCGCTTCTCGATCGAGTGGGCCCGTGTCGAGCCGCGTCCGGGCGTCATCGACACCGCGGCGCTGCAGCACTACGTCGACGTCGCACACGCGTGCCGCGCGCTCGGCATCGAACCGGTCGTCACGCTGCACCACTTCACCCTGCCGCGGTGGCTCGCCGAGCGCGGCGGATTGCTGGCGGCAGATGCGCCGGTGCTGTTTGCGCGCTACGCGGCGGCGTGTGCCGAAGCGCTGTCCGGGCTTGTGTCGTGGTGGCTGACGATCAACGAACCGAGCATCGTGGTGGTCCAGGGGTACGTCGTCGGTATCTGGCCGCCGCAGCTGCACTCGATCCCCGCGGCGTTTCGAGCGCTGACCACGCTGCTGCGTATGCACGCGAATGCGGCCCGCGCGCTGCACGAGGTGGCGCGCCGGCGAGGCGTCGACGCGCGCGTGTCGATCGCGCATCACGAGCGGCAGCTCCGGCCCTCGCGCCCCGGCGATCCGCGCGACCGTGCGGTCGCAGTGCCCGCGAACTTCCTGTTCAACCGGTGGTTCCTGCGGTCGTGCCTGACCGGGCGAGTGTTGCCGCCGGTTGGCACAGGCCAGCGGGTCCCCGCCTTGAAGCAATCGCTGGACTATCTCGGTGTGAACTACTACACCGAGGATCTCATCGAGTTCGACGCTGCGACGCCGCTGACCCTGTTCGGTCGCGTGCAGGCCGACACATCGCTGCCGCTGTCGGACTTCGGTTGGGCGATCAACCCGGAGGGACTTCGCCGCGCACTGCTCACCCTGTGGCAGACGACGCAGCTGCCGCTCATCGTCACCGAGAACGGCATCGCGGATAGGCGCGACGCCTTGCGTCCCGCGTATATCGTCGACCATCTCAACGCGGTGCTCGACGCAGTCGCCGAGGGTGCTGATGTGCGCGGATACCTGCATTGGACGGCGTGGGACAACTTCGAATGGTCCGAGGGCTACACGAAGAAGTTCGGGCTATGGGAAGTCGACCGCGAGACGCTGGAACGCCGCGCGCGCCCGAGCGCCGTCCTCTTCTCACGCATATGTCAGACGCACGAGGTGCCCGCCACCGCGTGAGCGCCCTCACGTGCTCTTGATCGTCAGCTCCTTGGTCGCCGTCGGCCCGGTGCCGCCGACTGTCGTGAGGTAGTAGTGGTGCGTGACGCCGCTGGTGTTGCTGCCGCAGGCGAACGGAAACGTCGTCGATCCCGATGCAGGCAGCGGACTGCTGTTGTAGGGTGCGGTGTTCTCGATGCCGATGTTCACGCCGGTGTCGTGCTGTGTCGTCCACTTCAACGTGACGTCCTTGTTGCCACCACCGGAGCAGCTCACCGAGCTCGGTCCTGTGAACGATGTGATCTGGGGTGCGGTCGAGGCGGGCTGCGACGGCGGCGCAGTCGGAATCGTCGACGGAGCCGGAATCGATGACAGCTCTGGAGGCGACACCGTTGGTGCCGCGGTGACGCTCGGGGTCGTCACCGTCGATCCCAGCGGCGGCGCGGTCTGCTGACGCGTCAGCAGCAGCACCACCACGATGACGATCGCCGCGCCGGCAATGGCGCCCGCCGCGATCAGCGCCCACATGCGCCGTGGGTCGTGCATCGGCGCGGGACCGCCGGGCGGTGCGTCCAGCGGTGGTGGCGGCGGCGGAGGGATGTCGGGCGGTCCGGTCACTGCGAGCAGAGGATACGTGGGGGCAGGGCGCGTACCATTGAACACGTGGGAGCTCGGCGCGACCGGGCTGAGAGGGTGGTTGCAAGACCACCGACCGCTACGACCTGATCCGGATAATGCCGGCGCAGGGAACGCCGCTGTCGCGGCACTCCGGGCGCGGCTTGTTGCAAGGAGCGCCACATGACAGAAGTGATCGACAACCAGACGTCGATTCGCTCGAACGGGACGACCACGCGCGACGAGCAGGGCCAGTCTGCGGCGCAGAAGCGGTACGTCACCGGGTCACGGTCCGATATCCGCGTGCCGGTTGTCGAGGTGTCACAGTCGCCGACGCGAAGCGACAGCGGTGACATCGACAATCCGCCGCTGCGTCGCTACGACACCGGTGGCCCGCACACCGATCCCGACGTCGTCGTCGCGGCAGAGGACGGCCTGCCACCCTTGCGACACGAGTGGATCGTCGAGCGCGGCGACGTCGACGTCGTGCGTGACGATGGCCGTCGGGCGGTACTTCATGCGCGCGACCGCAACGCTGTCACGCAGCTGCACTACGCGCGGCGTGGCGTCATCACGCCCGAGATGGAGTTCATCGCCATTCGCGAGAGCGTGAGTCCGGAGCTCGTGCGCGATGAGGTGGCGCGCGGCCGCGCCATCATCCCCGCGAACATCAACCATCCGGAGTCCGAGCCGATGATCATCGGCTCGCAGTTTCTGGTGAAGGTGAATGCCAACATCGGCAACTCAGCCGTCGTGTCGTCGATCGAGGCCGAGGTCGAGAAGATGCGCTGGGCGACACGCTGGGGCGCTGACACGATCATGGACCTCTCGACGGGCAAGGACATTCACCGCACGCGTGAGTGGATCGTCCGCAACTCACCCGTCCCGGTCGGCACCGTGCCGATCTATCAAGCGCTCGAGAAGGTCCATGGCAAAGCCGAAGAGCTCAGCTGGGACGTCTACCGCGACACCATCATCGAGCAGGCGGAGCAGGGCGTCGACTACTTCACCGTGCACGCCGGTGTCCTGCTGCGCTACGTGCCGCTGACCGCGTCGCGCATCACGGGCATCGTGTCACGCGGCGGGTCGATCATGGCGGCGTGGTGTCTCGCGCACCACGAGGAGAACTTCCTGTACACGCACTTCGAGGAGCTGTGCGAGATTCTCCGCGCGTACGACGTGTCGTTCTCGCTTGGCGACGGTCTGCGTCCCGGCAGCATCGCCGACGCGAACGACGGCGCGCAGTTCGCGGAGCTGCGTACGCTCGGTGAGCTGACCGAGGTCGCGTGGCGTCACGACGTGCAGGTGATGATCGAAGGTCCGGGGCACGTCCCCATGCAAAAGATCAAGGAGAACGTCGCCCTGCAGATGGATGTGTGTCACGAGGCGCCGTTCTACACGCTCGGCCCGCTGACCACCGACATCGCGCCCGGATACGACCACATCACCTCCGCGATCGGCGCGGCGATGATCGGCTGGTACGGCACCGCGATGCTCTGCTACGTCACGCCGAAAGAACACCTCGGCCTGCCCGACCGTCAGGACGTCAAGGACGGCGTCATCGCATACAAGATCGCGGCGCACGCCGCCGATCTGGCCAAGGGCCATCCCGGTGCGCAGGAATGGGACGACGCGCTGTCACGGGCGCGGTTCGAATTCCGCTGGGAAGACCAGTTCAACCTCTCGCTCGACCCTGAGACCGCGCGCTCGATGCACGACGAAACACTGCCGGCGCAGGGCGCCAAGACGGCGCACTTCTGCTCGATGTGCGGACCGAAGTTCTGCAGCATGCGCATCACGCAGGACATTCGCGACTATGCCGCCGCACACGGCATCGACGAAGGGACAGCCGTCCAGGTGGGGCTCGACGACAAGGCGCGCGAGTTTCGGCTTCGTGGAGGACGGATCCAGGTCAACGCCTGACCTAGGCGCCCCGCACAAGCGCCGCCACGATCGACTCGACCTCCCGCGGTCTGGCGGTACGATACGGGCGAAAAGCGGCCCGCACCTTGTGCGCCGCGTAGCAAGGAGACGGCGAGATGGCGCTTCGCACCAAGGCGGATGTCGCTGCGGACCTGGTTGCCCGCGCCGAAGCGGCCCGCGTGCGCCACGTCGACCTTCAGTTCACCGACGTCATGGGCGCCGTCAAGACCGTGACCATCCCGGCCGGCCAGCTGGGCGATGCCATGGAGCACGGCACCTGGTTCGACGGGTCGTCCGTGGAGTCCTTCGCTCGCACCGCGGAGTCCGACATGTACCTGGTACCGGATCCAGCGACCTTTCAGCTGCTGCCGTGGGCGGGCGAGCCGACCGGGCGCCTGATCTGCTGGGCCACGACTCCCGACGGAACACCGTATCCCGGCGATCCGCGGGGCGCACTGCGCCGAGCGATCGACGCTGCGCACCAGCTCGGCTTCGAGTACCGCGTCGGCCCTGAGATCGAGTTCTTCATCCTCGAGCGGGGCGCGCACGGAGCGGCGGTGCAACCGCAGCACGACCGCAGCTCGTATTTCGACTTCTCGACCGACCGCAGCGTTGCACTCCGGCAAGCGATGGTGAGCGCGTTGGAGAGCATGGGCATCGCCGTCAACACGGCGCACCATGAGGTTGCCGGCGGGCAGCACGAGATCGACGTTGACGCTGCGCCCGCACTCAAGGCCGCTGATGACGTCGTCACCTTCCGCTACGCGCTGAAGGCGGTTGCGCAGCAGTACGACGCGCTCGCCACGTTCATGCCGAAGCCGTTCGACGGTGTTCCCGGCAGTGGCATGCACGTGCACCAGAGTCTCGTCGGCGCAGAGCGCACCAACGCATTCAGCGGCAATGACGACTACGGCTTGAACGACACCGCCAAGCACTTCATCGCCGGCCAGCTGCATCACGCGGCGGGGATGACGGCGGTGCTCGCACCGTTGGTGAACTCCTACAAGCGACTCGTGCGCGGCTTCGAAGCACCGATCTTCATCTCCTGGGCGCGCACCAACCGCGGCGCACTGGTGCGCGTTCCTCACGTCGGACGCGCCGAGGCGACGCGCGTCGAGCTGCGCAGCCCCGATCCGTCGTGCAATCCCTACCTCGCCTTCGCCGCCATGCTGCGCTCGGGACTGGACGGCATCGAACGGCGTCTGCCGCTGCCGCCGCCGGTGGAGGAGTCGCTGTACGGCTTCGACGACGTGGAGCTCGAGCGGCGCAACGTCGGCGTGCTTCCCGACAACCTCAAGGACGCCATCGATGCGCTCGAAGCGGACGACGTCGTCATGGACGCCCTGGGCGAGCACCTCGCGGAGCGGTTCATCGATGCGAAGCGCCTCGAATGGCGTGCATATCGCGGGCAGGTCACCACCTGGGAGCTCGATCAGTACCTGGAACGGTTCTGAGACATGCCCGGACCCGCGATCACCGTGAAGGACGTGTGGCGTGGTGTGCTGCCCGAGGGAACCGATCTGCTCGCGGGGGGCGCAGGACTGGAGCGCCGCGTCGAGTGGGCGTGTGCGTTGCGCACGCGGCCGCCTGCGTTCGACACGGTGAAGGGCGGCGAGATCGCATTCGTTCCGGTGCGCAGCATCAAGCTGCTCGATGAACGTCTCGACCTGCCGCAGGTGATGACCGGCCTCGCAGAGAAGGGCGGCGTCGCCGTCGCGGTGGTCGGCGACGTGTCGGTGGAGAGCATCGACCTCGCCGACCGGCTCGTCATGCCGCTGCTGCGTCTTCCGGACTCGGTGCACATCGCGGACGCGCACCACGCGTGCGTGCGCTTCATCCTCGACCAGCGCACCGTTCTCCACGAGCGCGCCCAGGAGCTGCAGACGGCGCTCATGCAGCTGGCGTTGAGCGGTGCCGGGCCGGCGGCGATCATCGAGCGACTGGCTGAGCTGGTGCAACGCGCCGTCGTGTGGCTGGACGACCGAGGTGACGTCCGGCACAGCGCAGGTCCGGAAGCAGAGCGCGCAGGGGAGGCGGTGCGTGAGCACCAGCCCGCGCTGCTGCGCTGGGGCGACACGATCGCGATCCTGGCGGCGGATCCACCTGTGCGCGAGCTCGACATCGCGCGTTCGGGCATGACGTTGCTGGCAAGCCCTATTCCCGGACGCCAGCGCGCCGGCGGGTATGTCGCCATGCTGCACGACACCGGACAGTCCGAGCAGCTGCTGCGTTTGGCGGTCTCCCGAGCGGCATCCGCCTGCGCGATCGAGCTCGACCGTGAACGCGCCATCACCGAGACACGCGACCGTCTCGAGGGAGAATTCATCGATTCGCTGCTCGCGGGGACGTACACGTCTGAGGACGCGGCGCGGGAACGCGCGCAGCGTTTGGGAGTCGACCTCGAACAGTCGTTCATCGTGATCAGCGTTCGTGGCAGCCACAGCGCAGTCTCGTTCGACCGTGATGCTGTCCACGCCATGCGCACGCTGCTCGCGCATCGCGACG
>JBHEMA010000066.1:0-3000 GCA_046262795.1 Candidatus Dormibacteria bacterium
ACCTTGCCCATGACACTCGTCGTCTCCGGCGCGAGGTGGCGCACGATTGCCGGCAACAACGCTGCGTGCGCCGCGTACACGTCGGGCGGCGAGCCGTCGACCACGAGCACCTCGTCGACCCACGCGCAGACGTCATACACATACGCAGCGAGCTCCTGTATCGCGGCGTCGGGCGGTGTCTCGCTGCGTATCGGCAGTACGTACGACGCTGCCAGGCGGCGCGTCATGAGCCGCCCACAACCTCGATGTCAATCGGTGTGAACGTTCCGTTGTTCGAGAGCTCGGCGGAGCATGCCGTCACGCCGACCACAACATCGCGCTCGGCGCGAAGTGTCAAGCGGTCGCCGGGTCGCGATCGCGGCGGCAGCACGCTCACGGTACCGTCCGCTCCGACCTCCACGTTCATGAACACGTTGAAGGTGCCGGCAATGTCGTCAGGCCGAACGCCGTACGGTTCCAATGCGTGGCAGAGATTGCCGAAGCAGCTCGGATGGCCAGGAGCGGCGTCATAGAGAATCCGGAACATCTCGTCGCTGCACGGCGTGAGCAGGATGTCGTGACGGCCCACCGTGTCCTCGACGATGGTGAAGAGCACACCGCTTCGGTTCGAGTACAGCTTCGCCCCGGTCGTGATGTAGATCGACCCCGCGTAGTCGATGGTCCTGCCCGGAGAGAGCGTCTCGCGGTGGTCTGTACTGCTGAACGCGGTGACATCGGCGACCTGCTCACCGAATGGATCGACAACGGTCAGCAGATCACCGCAGCGCAGCTCGAGCGCGGTGCCGGACTGCCGCGCGATGCGGCGGCGCATCGGTGTGGCTGCCGCGCGCAGATCAGCGGTCACCGCGTCACCACGACGAGCAGTCGATCGGAGGGCGCCACCCCTCATCGGTCACGCGACCCGAGTACTGCGCCGCCTCGGACACGTCGCCGAAGTCGCGAAGCATGGGGTTGACGTGACCCTGGAGCGCGCGGTCGCGCTCGCGTACCAGTCTCCTGATGCGCCCGAAGTTTCCGCTGGCACGGATCGACTCGAACTGGTCGTGTGGGTTGAAGCACAGCGTCGGCCACGCGAAGGTCCGCGCGTAACGGGAGCTCGAGCCGTGCAGCCCGACGACGAACATCGCCTCACCGCCGAAGCTGAACGAGAAGCGCGGATCGTGGGGGTCCGAGCTGACGCGCGCATCCCACTCGTGCTGCTCCTCGTCATTGGCGCGCAAGCGCCCGAGCGTCTCCCAAAGACCGTGCTCGAACGCGGCCTCGGTCATTGCGCGTGGGCCTCGGAAGGCCGCGACGTATGTGCTGTACGTCGAATCCCAATCACGACGTTCGCGCAGGAAGGCAGCGAGATCGGACGCAAGCTCCTCGGCGGACGCTTGCGAGCCGAGCATGTCGTAGAGGCCGAAGCGATATGTGCCCTGGTTGATCGCGGCCCGAGCGCCCAGACACGGAAAGTCGCGTGCGCCGACCAGCGACCGGAACTGGTCGTGCACGAACCGCGCTTCGCCACCCGTCTCGTCGGATGTGACGGCGCCACCAGCGCCGCTTGACAGAGTCATTATCAACAAATCTGTGAGAAGGTGACAACTATAACGCCGGTGCCATGAGCTCGTGCACCACGTCGACGGCGCGAACGATCCCGCTGACAGCGCCGACCCCCTCACCCGCATACATGGCGCGGTCGCTGACATCGCCCTCCTCGAAACGATGCGGAGACGTGAACGAGCGGTTGCCCGTGCGTTCAGCCTTGGCCGCCGCAGCCTTGAGGACGCGGTGGGGTGCGTTCGGCCAGCCCTCGCTGAAGTGCGTGGTGAGCACGGTGTCGGCGGCACCGGAGGCCGCGACAAGCGCAGCGACGTAATCGGGATGCGCAACGGATTCCTCGCAGGCGACGAAGCGTGTGCCAATGCGGACCGCGCCGGAGCCGAGAGCGAGCACCTCGGCGACGTCGTCCGCCGTCGCGATGCCGCCCGCGGCCACAACCGGAACGTGCACCGTATCCAGCACAGCTCGCAGCAGGTCTCGGACGGGAGCGGTGCCGCGGACGTGGCCGCCCGCTTCGATGCCCTGGGCCACGATGAAGTCGCAGCCCGCAGACGCCGCGGCCTCTGCCTCCTCCGCCGACCCCACCTGCCAGGCGCACAACGCTCCGCCCGCATGGACGATCGAGGCGAGCTCCGCTCGTGGTTCGCCGTAGAAAAACTCGACAACGCGCGCGCGGCTGGCTGCTCTGGCGACCACGTCGGGCGGTGGCTGGAACGGCATGAGGAACCCGATACCGCTTGCTCCAGGTGCCGGGTCGGTGGGAGGCCGCACGCCGCCTGGCACCATGGCGAGACCTCCCGCAGCGGCGACGGCGGAAGCGAGCTCAGTGGTGCCCGCGCCGCCGAGCACCGCAAGTTGGAGTGGTAGCCGGCACCCGACGAGCTCGGTGAAGGGCGTCTTCACCGGCGCAAGGAAGCGGGCGTCGCGACGTTCATCTCTACAGGGTCAGGAAGTTGCTGAGTGGGGTGCGGTAGCCGTGGGATGGATTGCGCTGACGCTGGTCGTTATCGCGTGGCTGACGACCTGGCGCTGAGCCGCTGACGCGCTGCCGACACGGCATCAGCTCGCGAGCCTGTCCTCGCACTTCCAGCTCCCGGAGGCGTTGATCATGTCTCCCGCCGCGTCCTTGAACGCCGTGAAGGTGAAGCTCCCGGTCCCGTCTGCGTTGAGCGTCACCGTTCCGGACGCCGGCCGGTAATCGACGTGATTCGCACTGAACTTCGCGCTGCTGTCGAAATCGGATGACGTCGCGTCGGCGCCGACGTGGTACGTCCCTGGTCCGTGCCATTTGCTGCTGGTGAAGTGCATGTCGGCATATGGTCCAGGGTTCAGGAAGTCGCCGACGGGCACGTGACTCTCACGTCCCTTGCGGGTGCCGAAGGCCTGCGAGCACTGGTCTGCCGAACCGACGTTGTCGACATTGAAGGTGCCCGTGGCATGCCCACTCAGCATCAC
>JBHEMA010000067.1:0-13399 GCA_046262795.1 Candidatus Dormibacteria bacterium
GCGACGCGTAGGTACTCACTGCTTTCGAAGGGTCAGGTTCGGAGGGGTTGAACCGGTACAACGGACAGGTTACGGGCAGCGGGTTCGTCAGGCGGCACACTGACCCGACATACACGAGATCGCCGGTCGCGGGATCGACCGCAATGCCGAGCCCGTTGCCGGGAGATCCGGCCGCCATTTTCGTCACGGTCAGCGACGGCCACGCGATGCGCGCGATGCCGAACGTGCCATCGCCGTCGCCGGAGCTCGAGTCATTCAGATTCGAGAAGATGTAGTCCTGGCCGCCGACGTTCTCGAATGCGAGACCACACCCGCCGGCGATTTCTGCGCTGACGGTTTCCTTATGAATCAGCGTGCCCGGATCCTTCGTGGACGGTGAAGGGGTCCCGGGATCGAAGATGCGCAGCCTGGTCTTCGGTGTGCGGCATTCCGCGGAAATGACGGTGCCATCCTGCAGGACGATGACGCCGCCGAGCGCCAGCGAACTCTTCAGCGACGACACGCCGTAGAGATGCTGCGCGTAGCCAGGCGCCAGCGTCTGAAACGATCGCCCCATCGAGGCATATAGCGCAATCACGCCGCCCGCGATCAGCAGGGCGATGAAAGCAGGAGAAAGCGGGGGGAGCTTTCTGAACCGCATCGCAAGACAACCTCACTCGATTCCCGAAACAGCGTTCATGAACAACCTCGCGAAATGCAGCATCGACGGACCGAGCGTCAGGATGTAGAAGGCCGGAAACAGACAGAACACGAGCGGAATCAAGAGCTTCACGTTCGCCTTGGCGGCGCGTTCTTCGGCACGCTGGCGGCGGCGGGTACGAAGCAAGTCCGCGTGGAGACGCAGCGCCTGGGCGAGGCTCGTGCCGAACCGGTCCGTCTGCACCAGCATCGCCATCAGCGACCGGACGTCGTCGATGCCGGTGCGATGCGCGAAGTTCATGAATGCATCCCCTCGCGGTTTACCCGCACGAATCTCGGTCGCGACGAGGGCGAGCTCATCACCAATCGGTTTGTAGGCCAGAGCAAGTTCCTCGCCGCTCTTCAATATCGCCTGGTCGAGGCTGCATCCGGACTCGAGGCAGACGATGAGGAGGTCGACGACGTCGGGCAACCCGTTGCGGATCACCCGCGTCCGCTTGCGGAGGTGAACGGTGACCCAGGCGCTCGGCAGCGCAAAGCCACCCACCAGGCCGAACAGCGCGTACGACAGTGTCCCGGTGACGACCAGCACGAGAACGCCGGTCATAATCGCCGCGACAATCTGCGCGGCGGCATAGAGGACGGGAGCGGCCTGGGACCGATAGCCTGCCGCGACGAGACGAGCGCGCATCTCGCCCATCCGCTTCTTGCTGCGCGGCATGAGCTTGCAGATGCGCTCGGCGAGCTCGTTGGGCTCAGCTGTCAGCCCGATCGGGCGGCTCCAGCCGACGACCGTGGTCGGCGCCGCGAGCTGCCTCAGCCGCCGGCGTGCGGGCGCGTACCGTTGCAGGACACTGGAGGTGAGCATGCCTGACAGCAGCGCGACCGACAGCGTCAACGCGATGAGACTGACCGTCAGCTCGGCAGACACCCTAGTACTCCACCTTCAATATGTTGTGGATGGCGACAACGCCGACGATTTCGAGCGTGATGGCGATCTTGAGCAACCAGAGACCGGTGGGATCGGTCACGAACGTCTCGAACGAACCCGGGTTCATGAAGTAGAGCGCGGCGCCGAGGACAATCGGCAGGCCGCCGAGCATCCAGCCGCTCATGCGACCCTGCGCGGTCAGCACCTTCAGCTGGTTGCGGACGCGGAACCGGTCACGCATTACATTCGCGAGGTTGTCGAGCACTTCGGCGAGGTTTCCTCCGGTTTCGCGCTGCGTGAGCACCGCTGTTGAAAAGAACCGCACGTCGACCAGCGGAATCCGCGCAGCGAAGGTGCGCATCACCTGTGTCATCGGCAGGCCGCGGCTGTGCTGCTCGTACAGCGCCTGAAATTCCGAGTGAACGGGGTCGTCCATTTCCTCCGCCACCATCTGCAGTGTCGCGGTCAGGGCATGTCCCGCTCGCAGCGCGCGCGCCATCAGGCTGATAGCTTCAGGAAACGCTTCTTCGAAGCCGCGGAGACGTTTACGCGCGAGGTACTGAATGTAGAAGTACGGGATCAGCGGCGTCGCGGCGCCCGCGAGCAGCCGGATGGCTGGACCGGCGTGCGCCAGCTGCAGAACGAGCTGCACGAACAAGAGGGCGATGGCGGTCCCGCCGATCAGCCACTGCGGATCCGTGCGCACGCCGGCACTGTCGATGAGCCTCGCCGTCGCCGCCACGGCATAGCGCCGGTGCCAGGCGACGAGCATGCCGATGGGGCCAGGACGCTGAGCACCGCGGGCCTTGCCCTTGACGATCGACTCGCTGCCGATCGTCTTGCGCGTCTTCACCTCCACGCGGTCCCGCAGCCTGCCCGCGAACTTCCGCTCCGGACGCACCACGAGGATCCAGTACGTGACCATCACGACGGAGACGATGAAGACGAACGTCAGGACGGCAAGAGTCACTGCGGTCCTCTCCTCAGGCCACCAGCTCGAGGTGCTCGAACAGCGTCGGCGCGAGCATGGTTCCCGCCGCAGCCAGACGCTCGCTGCACCGCGGCCGGACACCCGTTGCCCGGAAGCGGCCCATGACACGGCCGTTGGCGCCGATGCCATCACGCTCGAACACGAAGATGTCCTGCATGCTGATGACGTCGCCTTCCATGCCGGTGATCTCGGAAATCTGCGTCACCTTGCGCGTGCCATCGGAGAGGCGTGATACCTGGATGATCAGGTTGATGGCCGATGCGATCTGCTGGCGCACCGCCCGTTCCGGGATATTCAGGTTCGCCATTGCCACCATCGCGTCGAGGCGGTAGAGCGCGTCGCGTGGCGTGTTGGCGTGAATGGTCGTCAAGCTGCCGTCGTGGCCGGTGTTCATCGCCTGCAGCATGTCGAGCGTTTCCTCGCCGCGCACCTCGCCGAGGATGATGCGATCCGGACGCATACGCAGGGCGTTGATGACCAGCTGCCGCTGTCGAATCGCGCCCCTGCCCTCCACGTTGGGCGGCCGTGTTTCCAGCCGCACGACGTGACGCTGCCGCATGACGAGCTCCGCGGCATCTTCGATGGTAATGATGCGTTCGCCTTCGTTGATGAAGCTGGTCAGCACGTTGAGCAGCGTCGTCTTGCCGGCGCCGGTGCCGCCCGATACCACCACGTTCAGACGGCAGGCAATGGTCGCCTGCAGGAAATCGAGCATCGGCTGCGTGAGCGTCTGACGCGCTAGCAGGTCATGGCCATCGAGGCGATCGGCCGGGAATCGCCGGATCGACAGCGCGGGACCATCAACGGCAAGCGGCGGAATGATGGCGTTCACACGCGATCCGTCCGGCAGACGCGCATCGACCATCGGACTCGATTCGTCGATCCTGCGGCCGACGTGGCTGACGATGCGCTCGATGATCTGCAGGAGGTGCGCGTCGTCCTTGAAGGTGACGCTCGTCGGCTCGAGCCGGCCATGGCGCTCCACGTACACCTGGTCGAAGCGGTTCACCAGAATGTCCGACACCTCGGGGTCGCGCAGCAGCACCTCGAGGGGGCCGAGGCCGAACAATTCGTTGAGGATATCTCCGATCAGGCACTCGCGCTCATAGAGGCTGAGCGGCATGCCCTGGCTGTCGCGCGTGAGCAGGCCGCCGAGCACCGTGCGGATCTCCGGCTCGGCATCTTCGCGGCGCGCATGGCGCAGCCGCGTGAGGTCCAGCACGCCGAGCAGCTCTTCGTGGATGCGCGTCTTCAGCGCCTGATAATCGGGACGCCGCGTATCGAGCGGCCCGCTCGTCATGGGAAGGGGGGATTCCATGGCGGCCTCTATGATGTCGCGAGCCAGCGCAGGGCGCCGAGCCGTGCGCCGAACGCTCGCACCTTCGACAGGCCGCCGGCCTGTGCAGCCTCACCGGTAAGCTGCCGCGCGAACTGCGCGACGGCGGCGGCGAGCTTCCCTCGGTCGGTGAGCACGAACGGCTTGCCTTCATTGAGCGCCTGAACGGCGACGCGGTAATCGCTCGGAAAGGTGAACCGAACCGGCGCGTGCACCACGCCCTCGATGTCCTCGAGGCCGATCTCTGCGCCGTTGTCGAAGCGGCTGACGACCAGCGACACCTTGTCCGGCGAGTAGCGCCGGCTCATCGCGTCGGCGACGCGACAGGCGCCGCGCACGGACGCGAGCTCCTGGTTGGTGACGACAAAAATGCTCTGCGCCGCCTCCAGCGTGTCGAGCATCGCCGGGTTGGAGCGCGGCAGATCGAGCACCGTGTAGCGGTAGTTGCGCACCGCGAAATCGAGCAGCAAGCGGATGCGATGCGGATCGATGGGCACCGTCGGCGCGTTGTCGGGCGAAGCCAGCAGCGTGACCCCCGCTTTGGTCTGCGCCGTCAGCCCCGTGAAAAACGCCAGGTCGAGGCGATGGGTGTTGTCGAGCGCGTCGGTCAGCGAGAACCGCGGCTCGGCGCCGAGCTGAACCGCGGCATCGCCGTACGACGGATGCATGTCGATGAACAACGTGCTGTGGTGCTGCTGCGCCAGCGCCGTCGCCACGTTGACCGCGAGCGTCGTCGTGCCGACGCCTCCTTTGGCGCCGACGAACGCGAATACCTGTCCGCCGACATGCGTCACGCGTTGCGCGATGATGCGCGAAATCGCGCCGCCGACGGCGTCGACGGTCAGCGGTTCGGCCACACACTCGTTGACGCCGGCGCGCATGGCGTTGAGCATCACCTCCGGCGTCAGTTCCCTGACGACGAGCACCACGCTGGTCTCGGGATGCTGGCGCTTGACGACGCCCAGCGCGGCGGGAACCTGTCCGTGTGCGCGGATGTCCATGATGAGCACGTCCGGCTGCACCGCCGCCGGGTGCGTCAACGCCAGCAGATCGACTGCCGACGCGACGCTCGGCCGCAGCCCGGAGGCGCGAACGAGCTCTTCGAGCTTGCCATCTGAGGAGCCAATAACCGTGATGTGGACCGCCATGGGTGATGACCTACTGCACGAGCATCGGTGCCCGCAGAAATGAGGAATCGTCGTACAACATGCCGGTGCTCACGTCGCGAAGACCGGGATATGTCGTGATGTAGCCGGTGATGTCCGTTCCGCTCACCGACTCGACGAAGAAGCCGACAACGTTTTTGACCGAGATCGCCGTCGGGAGACCCCCTGCGCTGTCGTCGGACAGCGCTTTCGCGTTGTACAAGGCGACCGCGAGGATACGCGGGCTGATCGGCGCGCAGCGGCTAACCGCGAGATCCGCACAGCTGTTGTCGACCCGTTTGGTCGCCGGGTTCCAGACCGCATCGGGGTCCTTCACCGTGATCAGCTCGTTGAGCCCGTCAACGATCTCGAGCGCGTTGGAATGCAGATCACCCGCCGCGATGTCGACGGAGTCCTCAAACAGCACTTTCGCGCCCGCACATCGGACCGTGTTCTGGCGCAGCGCGCCCGCGCCCCAGACGCTTCCCGGGATCTCGATGGGCAGGTACCGCCACGGCTTGATCGTGGCCGCCGGCGTCGTCAGGACCCCTTCGCTGAAGGTGATATGCGCACCAAAATCGATGCTGAGCGCCAGCCCCGAACCCGCGGTGCCGATTAGCGGACGGTCATAGACGTCCCCCTCAGCCGGGACGAACGTCGATGCCGGCGTCCACGGCGGCGCGCTCTCGGTCCAGCGATCTGGAATGGCGATCGGCCGCAGACACTTGGTGGCGTTGGCCACGCGCGCCTGCGCGATGGCCCGCGCACCGACGCTCAGCGTGTTGACGTGCGTCAACGGGCCAAGCAGGGATGCAATCGGGTTCCCGTGCGCCGCATCGCGATACGCGAACACCTGCACACACGCCTGCGCAGACCTGGTGCTGAGTGGATCATCCGGTGTCGGGTTGCAGAAGACCGACGCATCGACGGCCAGGCTCGCGGTGCTGCCGGCGACGCGATTGCGCGAGGCGATCGTCTGCGCCACGTCCGCCACGCGCGTGCGGTTGCCCGGGTCCGCCACGTAGCCGTCGAAGGCGAGCGCCGTCGCGGCGGCCAGTGCCGCGGCGTCGACGCTGTTCTGCGCCTGGTTGCGGCTGAGCAGCTGAATGCCGTAGTCGACGACCAGCGCGCTGATCACGGTGAGCATCAGCAGCGCCGCCGCCGCCTGCACGACGATGGCGCCCTGTTCCGTCCGAACGCGGGTGCGCAGTCGGAAACGGTTCACGGCTGCAACGTCTCCCGCGTCGTGCCTGCCGGCGGCAGGAATTGCTGCGGCAGTGTCGGCATGGGCAGCGCCTGTCCCGCATTGAGCGGCTGCACCAGATGCGGCGTGATGATGACGACCAGCTCCGTCCGTTCCTTGCGCTCGGCCTTGCTCTTGAACAGGTAGCCGACAATAGGCAGGTCGCCGAGCAACGGAATCGCCGACCGATCCGTCTGTGACATGTTGTTCAGCAGGCCGCCAATGGCGAATGACTGTCCGTCGCGCAGTTCCACGTCCGTTTCGGCGCGGCGCGTGGTCAGCGCCGGGACACGGAAGCCCCCCAGCGTGACGCCGTTGGCAAAGTCGAGCGAGCTGACTTCCGGACGGACTTTCATGCGGATCACGTCGCCCGTGATGTCGGGACGGAACGTCAGCCGCACGCCGAATTCCTTGTAGACGATCGACACGGCGCCGGAGACGCCTTGCACGACGGGTACCGGCACTTCACCTCCGGCCAGGAAGCTTGCTTCCTGACCGTTGTAGGCGATGAGCGTCGGCTCCGCCAGGCTCTGAAAGAACCCGCGCGCGCGCAGCGCCGTAATCACGGCGCCGACGTCGTACTTCGTATTCAGCACGAACAGGTTCAGGAAGTCGCTGAAGGACAACTTCCCCTCGTCCTGCGGGCGGCTCGGCGGCGGCGGACCGACGCGGTTTTCGAACTGCGGCGTCGGAAACTGCTCCGTCGATACGCGACCGGTCCATTGCTTATAGCCGTTGGGGCCCGTGAAGAAGCTCGAGCCGAGCTCGAGCAGCGCGCGCTGGCTCACTTCGGCGACGCGAACCTGCAGCATCACCTGCTGTCCCTGGTTCTCGCCCGGAATCTGCAGCAGGTTGACAACCTTGCTCTTGGCGCTGCTCTTCGCCGCGATATCGACAGCGTGCATGGCGATGTCGCGCGACGTCACCTTGCCCGAGAGGACGATCGCCTCGTCCGCCACGCTGACGTGAAGGTCTTCACCGGGGAACAGCAGCTGGAACTGGCGCTGCAGCGTCGGTGTCGCCGGGAAGACGTTCACCGCGTACTGCAGCATGTCTTTCTGACCCCAGACGATGAGGCTGACCGTTCCCGAGGCCTTGCCGTCGACGAGCACCTGCCGCGGATCAATCACGCGCGCGTCCGCAATGTCGGGATTGGTCACGGCAATGCGCGTCACCGGGAACTCCGTCTGCACGACGGTCGATCCGCCGGCGACGACGAGCAGTGTCGGAAACGCGGCGCCGGCGGTAATGGCGGACGCAGAGATCTGTGTCGCGGCGGCCACTGTCGATGCCGGCGCGGTGGTCTGTGCGCCCAGTGGCGCGGTCGCGACCGCCGCCATGACGGCGGACGCCAGGACACGTCGTGTTCTCCCGGTCATTGCACGGTCTCCCTCGTCAGCTTGCCGGCGCGGATCACTTCGACCGTGTACACGGCCGGTGCGGCGGTCGGAGGCGCCTGCAGCGGCGCGGACTGCGCTCGCGCGATAGCGGGCGCCGGCTGCGCGGCGCCGGTGGTGGCTACCGGCCGCGGCGCGCCATTGTCGCCGCCGATCAGCGCCGCCAGTGCAGCGCCGGGCGTGGTCGGGTTGGTTTCATCGAGCGGGTTCCGCAGCATCAAGGTGAGGCTGCCTTCCGCCGACGCGAGCGCAATGCGCTCCGCCTGCGCCGGCGTCACGATCAGGGTCACGACCGATATTTTGTCGTCGCGCTTCTGCTCCTGCTCGGCCCGCGTCCCCGTCGTCAGCACCGGAATGTTCGACAGCAGCACCCGGGAGACCGCGTCGCCGGATTTGCGCACCGTCGCCAGCACGTCGACGTGTGTGCCGGGTCCGGCAAAGCCCGCGACGCCAATGACGTCGTTGATGCGAACGGAAATCGCGCGCATTCCGGCGGCAATCGTTGGCGCAAGACCCGCCCCCGCTTCGCGCGGCGCCAGCTTCGCCAGCGTGATCGGCTCGTGATCGCCGACCGGCGCGATCAGGCCGCGGCCGACGACCTCGTCGAGGCTGGTGACGGCGCCGGGCAGCGGCGAACCCTCCGGCCAGGCGATGCGTATCACGTCGCCGCTTCCCACTTGCGCACCGAGCGGCAGCGCGCGGCTCGACACGACCACGTAGGTGTGCGGCGCAGGAGCCGTGCGCGCCGGCTCGCGCGTGACGGCGCGGTAGACGCTGGCGCTGGCCACCGTCGCGCTGATGACCGCCACCGCCATGACGACGAACGTACGAGTTCTGCGATCCATCACAACCCCGCTGTGAGTTCGGTCCGCATCGTGGCCGCCGCGGTAATGGTGACCGTGTCGAAGGTGTTAGCCGACTGCACCATTTTCGCGATGGGCCCGAGGACCATGTAATTGTAGGGATAAGCGACGGTGACCTTCACGCCGTTGATGAGTCCACCGGGCAGAGCAATCTGTACGGGCGTGATGGTTGTCGACACCGCGCCCGCATTCATGCCATCGGCCTGCACGTACTGCTTGACGCGTGTTTCCACGTCGAGGTCGGTCGCGCCGGGCACGATCGCCACGCGCGCACCCTCACGCGCCGCGTTGGTGAGCGTCTCGTAGTTGTTGAACAGAAACCCCATGTCGATGATGCCGGCGATCAAGAACAGCAACAGCGGCAGCACGAGCGCGAATTCGACGACTTCCGCGCCGCGGGTCTCGCGCGCGAACGCCGCCACGCGATGCCGCAGGTTTACTCGAGCCATAGCGCGATCACCGTGCCGATCAACATCGGCACCGCATACGCCAGCTTGGGGCTCGTCGAGGTCTCGAGCGTCAGCGGCGGCGAGGCAAAGCCGACGACTCGCCAGTGCAGCAGCATCATGTTGAGATTCGACAGCGTCTGTCGCGTACACTGCTTCGTGAACATGATGATGATCGCGAGCACCGCGCCGGCGATGCCGGTGTAGAGGGCCGCGTGAAAGATCGTCACGGGGCCAAGCCATGCTCCGAGCGCCGCCAGCAGCTTCACGTCGCCCCCGCCCATGCCGCCCAGCGCGTAGACCGGGAGGAAGAGCACGAGTCCTGTGAGCCAGCCAGCCGCACTCAGCCCGACGCCACTCACGCCACCGGTTACCGCGGCGGTGACCAGCGCGGCGGCGCCGGCACCGAACGTCAACGTGTTCGGAATCCGCTGGCGCGCGACATCAAACGCGCAGGCTGCGACCGCAACGGCGATGGCAGCGATCTCGAGGAGTCTCATGGGGGGGCAGCTCCATTGATCGCGGTGCGTAGCGTTATGGGATCGCGCCCTGGATTTTCGTGTTCATGTTGTCCCAGATGGCTTTGATGCTGGTGCCAACCCCGTTGACTCCGGCGATCGTCGCCAGTGCGAGCAGGCCGACAAGAAGTGCGTATTCAACAAGGTCGGCCCCGCCATCGTCAGCAATCAGCCGCATAACCGTACCCATCCATTCCTCCGCGTTCCCGGCCACCGGCTACGGTACGGTGATCTTGTCGAGCGAGGTTTTGATCTTCCCGAACAGCCCGCTGATGCTGGTCGAGACCTGCGTCAGCGACGCTGTCATGGCGAGCGCGATGAGGCCGACGAGCAGCGCGTATTCGATAAGGTCCGCGCCCTGGTCGTCGTCGATAAAGCGAATCACGCGGTTCATATGTCCTCCACGGGGGATATGGTGACGCTCGAAACCGCCGTCACGTGTTGTCGAACCTTCCTCCTGGCCGGAACGGCTGACCCGTCATCCGGCGATGAGCCGTTGTGCAAGGGCATCGCCACCTTTTCGCGAGGTTTATGGGCAACTAGTCGGGAAAAAGTCCTGTACGACGCCCGACGAATGGACCTCAGCGAAGTACGTTTACGAATAGCACCGGTGTGCTGAGCCAAGCGGTATTGGCGAGAATTGATGACGGCATCATTGACAGGAATCTCCCGCGCGCTCACCAGTGCCTTCCGCGTGTCGTACGCGCGTGCTCGTGCCGTCACGATGATCGGCGCGGTCATCGGCTGCGCGGGTGCCGCGCTGTTCGTCACGCTCGGCGGCACCGACCGGAGCGTTTTCGGCCCGATGAAATGGGCGGACTTCCCTCACTTCTACACGCTCGCCCATGTCGCCACGATGCGCGCGGGCGAATTGCTGTACGACACGGGCCGCCTCGACGCGCTCCAGCGATCGCTCGTACCCGCTTCGACCGGCGGCGTGTTCCTTCCGGTCTACCCGCCGCAAACCGCGCTGCTGTTTGCGCCGTTGGCGCCGTTCTCGTACTTCACCGCTGGCGCTCTATGGGCACTTATCACGGTCGCCATCTACTCGTCGTGCGCGTGGCTGGCGTGGCAGCCCGCGGCGCATGCGTTCGGCGATCGCGCGTTCGTCGTGGCCGCGATCGTCGCGTTTCCGCCGGCGTGGCAGCTCGCCGTGTATGGGCAGACGACGGCGATTCCGCTCCTCGCGTTCACGGCGGCGTGGCGCGCGCTCGAGGGGAACCGGGTCGTGCTCGCGGGAGCCCTGCTCTCGCTGCTCGCCATCAAGCCGCAGTTCGCGCTCGTGATCACCGCGATGGCGATCCTGACCGCGGACTGGAGGCTGATCGCCGGGGCGGCCATGGGCATTGTGGTTCAGTTGCTCGCCGCCATCGCGGTGTTCGACGCCAGCGTGCTCGGTGCGTACGCGCGAATGGTGCGCCGAATGCCGGCGCTCAGCGATCTCCTCGAGCCGAAGCCGTACAACATGCACTCGCTGCGCGCGCTGACGCAGACGCTGCCGCCGGCTGCTGATTGGATTACGTGGAGTGTTCTCGCGGTTGCCGTCATCGCGGCAACGCGCATCGTGTGGCGCAGCGACACGCCCGTACGGATGCGATTCGGCACCGTGGTGCTCGCCTCGATCCTCGTCGATCCGCATCTGACGACCTACGACGTCGCCGTGCTCGTCTTGCCGGTCGCGTGGATTGGAGGTCTGCTGCTGGAGCGGCGCATCGATGCCGTCTGGTTCTGGCAGCTCGTGTTCTGGATGTCGGTTGCCCTGTTGGCGCCCACGGCGCGGTGGGTGCCGATTCAGGCGTCCGCGGTGCTCATGACGGCGCTGTTCGCCGGGACGATCGCACGCGCGTATCCGCAAGTCGCGCGAGCAGAAATGAAGACAGCGCCACCGCCGGCGTCATCGATATGAAGACAAAATGCGGTACTCACGCTCCTCGCAGCGCCCGCTCGCTGGATCCCGGTGCAGGCCTCGGCGGTGCTGCTCGCCGCGCTCTTCGCCAGAACTGCCGGCACGCAATGGCGACGACCGGTGTGACCCACACCCACAGCTGCTGGGGAACGCCTGTCAGCATCATCTCCACGGTGACCGCTGACACGCATGCAAAGACGACCCCGGCGGTCAATAGTGCTGGAGCGTCGCCGCGCCGCACGAGCGCTGCGCCAACCGCGAGGATGGGAACGAGCAGGAGAACGAGATCGAAACTCCATCCGCCGTAGGCGGTCACGAACAACGAGGCGGTGATCAACCACGGAAGCTCGCGCACGATGTCCCACGTGTGGCGGCGGCGGTACCAGATCGCCATCATCACGCACACGCCGGCGATGGTCGGCAGGTACTGCGGCCAGCTGCCTGCGGCGTGCGCAAACACCTGCAGAATCGACGAGATCGACGGTGACTCGAAAGTCGCGGTCGGCGGGGCCGACGTCATCAGGTCCTGATACTGCGCAAAGACATGGTGGTTCGGCACCAACGCGGCGAGGCTGGCCATGATGACGGTCGCCGCGATGCCGCCGGGCACCTTCCATCGGCGCCCGGTGATCACCCACAGCAGCAGCGCCACCCAGACGAGTGCGAGCAGCTGCGGCTTCAACAATGTGGCCGCCACCCATGCGCCGGCCGCGATATCCCTGCGGCGAGAGACGGACTGTACAAATCCCACGAGCCCGGCAAGCATCACCGTGCTCACCTGACCCATATTCAGCGCGCTCAGCGCGGGTCCCCACACCAGCGCGACGCAGCATGCACGGATCGTGTAGCGCGGCTCGCCGCCGTAGAGCAGCCACAGGCGCGATGCGCACCACAGCAGCGTCACGATCTGCACCGCCGCCCACAGGGAACGCGCCAGCGCAAAGTTCATGGCGCCGAACGGCATCGCCAGCGCGAGCGTCCAGGGCGGGTTGTACATGACGACCGGCTTCGCCTCGGTCAATCCGGCCTGTTGCTCTTCGATCAGGAGCGCAGCGGGATCGTATGGATTTCGCCCGGCGGCGTTCAGGCGGCCGGCTGCCCAATACTCGATGAAGTCGCCATGCGGCCACCGGATTGGCATGCTGGCCAGCACGACCGACAGCACGACGCACGTGCCGATCAGAACCGGAAGGGAGAGAGGCTCGCGTTGCACGCGACAATCGGACAGTCTAGCCCGAAGCCCCGCGCCTGTTCGGATCGGCTTCGTCCGGCGTTTAGACAGGTTGAGACGGCGTCCGTGAACCCGTATCATGCGGCATCTCCGATGACAGCAGCCCCGCCGGCCGGCGGATCCCCGCGCCCGGATTCCACGTTCGAGCTGCTCGAGCGCGTGAAAGGCGGCGACGCCGAGGCGCTCGATCAGGTCTTCGCCCGCTATCTCCCTGCGCTGCGCCGCTGGGCCAGCGGCCGGCTTCCCAGGTGGACGCGCGACCTGATGAGCACCGACGACCTCGTGCAGGAAACGTTCATCCGGGCGATGAAAGGCATCAACCGCTTCGAGATGCGCCACGAAGGCGCGCTGCATGGCTACCTGCGCCAGGCGATCGTCAATCGCGTGCGCGACGAGGTGCGGCGCGGCAAGCGCGCGCCGGCGCTCACTGAACTGAACGAGCGGGAGGCGAACCGCGACGCGACACCGCTCGAGCTGGCCATCGGCGAGGAAGCGCTGCAGCGCTACGAAGCCGCGCTCACGCGGCTGCGGCAGGAGGATCGAGAGGCGATCGTGGCGCGCGTCGAAATGGGATTGAGCTATCAGGAGATCGCGGAAGCGCTCGGCAAGCCGACGGCCGAAGCCGCGCGCATGGCGGTGAGCCGCGCGCTGATGCGGCTGGCACGCGAGATGGAGCCCGGCAATGGCAATGCCTGAGTCGCTGCTGCCGCTGGCCGAATCGGTGGCCGACGGCACCGCCGTCGACTGGGACGA
>JBHEMA010000068.1:0-11521 GCA_046262795.1 Candidatus Dormibacteria bacterium
ATCTTGGCCGGCACGACGCAGTTCACGAAGAACGATGTGATGACGATGCCGATGAGCGGACGCGTCGGTCGCTCCTCGCCTGCGTTGGTCAGCAGGATGTGCCAGCGGTACGAGCGCACCAGGAACGAGGCGTAGTAGATGGCGAGCGCGGCAAGGTACAGCAGCGGGTTCGCGTGCACGATGCGCTGCCACGCGTCGCCCCAGTCGATGGGCGCGCGCCACACCGCAACGCCGACGATCACCGCTGCTGCGATGAGCGACGCGAGCGTTCGCCGGTTGAGAAGGCGTTCGGTGAGCGACGGCGGGGCTTCGGAGGCCGGCGTCTCCACCGTGGCGAGCGAACTCACGGGTCGCCCAACCGTAGCACTCAGCCCTCGCGAGGCTTGCGCACGCGCGAGAGGAGCGCGCCCTTCGCGTCGTCAGCGGCCACGCTCGAACCCGCCTCGCGTTCCGCGAGGATGCGCGCCAGCTGGTCCAGGCGGCCGTCGTCGCTGCGCTCGTTGATGGGACGGCTGTCCCAGTGCTTGATCCGGTACACGCCCTTGAGCGACGTGTACGGGATGCCGATGGTCCGCAACTCGTCGTCGCCTGGCTCGACGATGTCCCAGACGCCGCCGAAGCGCCCCAGGACCGCCTGCGGGCTGATGGACGCGCGCAGTACTTCGCCGTCGGTGAAATGGAAGGCCGCGCGGTCCCACCGGTTGAGCTCGTCCGCGGGCGGCGCCGGGTGCGGCTCTCCGATGAGCAGTTGACGAATCGCGGAAACCGGGAAGATCGCGCGCTCGCTGTTCGGCTCGATGCTCGGAAACTCCGCCTCCAGCAGGGCGAGCTCGAACGTCACATCCGGCGTCAGCACGTGCAGCACCTCGCCGTCGGTGAAGCTGATGACGACCTCAGGCATGTGGAAAAACACTAGCGGAACTTCGTATCCCTCGGTTTTGTCACAGCACGGTCACAACCGCCCGACATAGACGCTCGTAGCATTGCGTGCGGGGAAAACGGAAACCGGATTGCACACCACATCCGGAGCCATCACATCCATCGGGGCATGACTGTGCAGATCGTTGGTGACGTCCCGCCCGTCTCGATGGAGTCGAGCGGCGCGTGAAACGGATCGCTACCCGCGTCTGGCGGGGGACGGCGGGCGTGTGGCGTCGAGCGTCGTTCTCGATCAAGTTCGCTGTCGTCATCGCGCTGGCGGGCTTGGCGATGTCCGTAGTGCCGTTCTGGCTGGCTCAGAACAACACTCGTGACCAGGCGACCGATCGTGCCGCGGACAAGGCCGGTGTCGCGGCCAACCTCGTCGAACAACAGCGCACATCGCTGAATGCGTTCGCCGCCGGCGTAGCCCGTCAGGTGAGCACCGACAATGTCGTCAGCGATCCCGCGGCGCTGCGGACAGCACTCATGCAGGACGCATCTGTCAACCAGAACGGCGACGTGCTCGGTGTCGTGCTCCCGGACGGTGTGCAGATCGCGCTCCATGGCACGGCCGTGATGGAGCAGACCGATCAGCTGCTCGAGACGTTGACCACGGCGATTCAGGCGCGGCAGCTCACGGTTGCCGGGATCGGCGGCGAACCATGGTTGCTCGCCAGCGCTTCGGTGCCGAACAACGGCGCGCTCGCGTTCGTTGCCGAGCCGATGACGGCGGAGGTGGTGACGCCGATCGAGCGCAACATCGAGACCTCGTCGGATCCCGCCGATCTCACGCTCGTGCGTGACGGACGCGCCGCGATCGACGGTGCGTTTGGTGGCACGCGGTTGCAGGCCGGCGCGGTGTTGCCGGCCGCGCTGCAGCACGTGGCTGCTTCGGGCTCGACCACTGTCGTCAAACTCGGTGGCGACGACTTCGCCGTATCGGCGCGCCAGCTCGGAGCCGGGTTCACGCTGCTCGTGAGTACGCCGGTGAACGCGGTCACCAGCCCGATTCAGCCGGTGCTCGTGCTCATCGCGCTGATCCTCGTGTCGATGCTCTTCATCGTCCTGGTCGTCCAGACGGAGTTGCAACGCCCCCTGCGCCGCCTCGACCGCGCGGTTGCGGCGCTCGGAAGAAGCGAGTTCGACGCTCCGATGCCCGCGGCGCGCGACGACGAGCTGGGACGTCTCGGCTCGACGTTCGAGGCGATGCGCGTGCAGCTGCGCTCGACCATGCGCGCCACCAGCGCGCGCGCATCCGTTGCCACCGAGCTCGCGGCGTCACAACCGTTGGAGACGGCGCTGTCGCGCGTGCTCCACGACCTGCGCGAGTCGCTGCAGGGGGATGCCGCGCTCATCGTTGTCAGCGGCTCGGAGATGGCCGATCCGTTCTCCATCGTCGAAGGTGTGCGCGAGATCGACATCGACCGGTTCCTTGCCGGTGACGGCCCCCTCGGCGAGGGATACCGGTACAGCGGTGCAGCAGCGCTCGTCGTCAGCGCTGCTCCCTCGAGCCTCGAGGCGCAGCTGGGCATGCGCGAGTTCTGCGTCGCGCCGCTGCGCCTCGGCTCGCACGTGCACGGCGTGCTCGCCGTGGCCAACGACTCGGAGGGGTTCCTTGCCGCCGACGTCGACCTGGTGTCGAGCACCGCCGAGCAGGTCGCCCTTGCACTCGAGCGCTATCGCTTCCTCGCAGTGGTGCAGCGACAGGCGAGCATCGACGACCTGACCGGTCTGCACAACCACCGGTTCCTCGTCGACTACCTCGGCCAGCAGGTTGCACTGGCGGAGCGGCTCAACGCGCCCCTCGCCATCCTCATGCTCGACATCGATCACTTCAAGGCGCTCAACGACACGCACGGTCACCAAGCGGGTGACACCGCGCTCGCCGCGTTCGCCCAGACGCTGGTGAACAGCGTGCGCACGTCGGACCTCGCGGCGCGCTACGGCGGCGAGGAATTCTCTGTGGTCATGTACAACACCTCCGCCGCCGAAGCGAAGCTGGTCGCGGAGAAGATCCGTCACGCGGTGTCGCAGACCGTGATCGAGATTGCGGACCACCAACGGCTGCATCTCACGGTCTCCATCGGTGGCGCTGCATTCCCCGAAGACACGGACAGCGCGAAGGAGCTCCTCGCGCTCGCCGACGAAGCGCTGTACCGCGCCAAGCGCGCGGGTCGCGATCGCACCTGCATGGTCGCCGAGACCAAGCGGCGGCGCGGTCACCGTGCTGTGGTCTCGGTGGTGCACACTCCCGACGCAATGGATGCCGGGAGTGAGCCGAGTGCCGCCGAACATCGATCTGCGCAGTGACACGCTGACCGTCCCCGACGAGGGGATGCGCGCGGCGATGGCTGCTGCGGAGGTTGGTGACGACGTGTGGGGCGAGGACCCCACGGTGCGCCGGCTCGAGGCGATGACGGCGCAGCTGCTCGACAAGGTCGCGGGCGTCTTCGTGCCGAGCGGCACCATGGGCAACCTTGCAGCAGTGGCCGCGCAGACCCGCCCCGGAGACGAGGTGATCATCGACTCGCTCGCGCACATCCTCGTCAACGAGGTCGGCGGCGCCTCAGCCATCGCGGGTGTGCAGCTGCGAGCGGTCGACGACCCGACCGGTGTCCCCGACGCGAGCACGGTCGACGCCGCCGTGCGCGAGGCCAACATCCATTTCCCGGTGTCACGACTGCTGTGCATCGAGAACACGCACAACCGCCGCGGTGGCGGCGCCGTGGAGGCCGCGCGGGTGCACGAGTCTGCGCACGCGGCGCATGCGCACAAGTTGCGAGTCCACTGCGACGGCGCCCGGCTCTTCAACGCCGCGATCGCGCTCGACGTCGCGGCCGCGCGGCTCGTGGAGCCATGCGACACCGTGTCTGTCTGCCTGAGCAAAGGGCTCGGTGCACCGGTCGGCTCTGTCGTCTGCGGCGACGCCGATGTCATCGACGAGGTGCGCCGCTGGCGCAAGCGCCTCGGCGGCGGTATGCGCCAAGCCGGGATCATCGCTGCCGCCGGCATCTACGCCCTGGAGCACAACGTCGCGCGGCTTGCGGACGACCATGCCAACGCCGCGCTCATCGCCGACCGCCTGCGTGACGCTCGCGGATGCGCCGTGGTGCAGCCGGCGGTGCCGACGAACATCGTCGTCATCGAGACCGACGCCGACTCCGCGTCCGTGCTGGCGCATGCCGCCGACGACGGCGTGCTCGTGTCACGCGTCGGACCGCACGCGCTCCGCTGCGTCACGCACCTCGGCATCGACGCCACGCACGCGCGGCGCGCCGCGGACGTGCTCGCATCGGTCGTCGATGCGGCGCAGGCCGCCTGAGACGCCGTCAGTCCCAGGCGGCCTGCTGTTCGTTCAGATCAGCCGAGCAGCTTCTGACGCCGTCTGCGCAGCAGCACCGCGGCACCCGCAGCAGCACCGCCGATGACTGCGAGCGACGCGGTCAACGGAACCTCCGGCGTGCTCACCGCAAGCGCGGCGCACGGCAGGCCTGTGGTGAGGCTGGTGCCGCCCGTCTGCTTGGCGAAGATGGGACGGCTCGTCGAGAACTCCGAGCCCGTCGTGGGATCGTGCAGCTGCGTGTCGGCGCTGGCGATCATCACGCATCCGTTCTGGTCGAGCGCGTTGGTGAAGTAGTCACCGACACGGCGGTCGCGAACACCGATGGTGGTGTTGGTGGCACAGGTCGTCCCCGTCTGGCAGATGGGGCCCACGTGGAAAACGCCGTTGGGATGCGTGCTGTCGAACGTGCTGCCGTTGGAGTTGCTGCCGACCACGTTGACCGACTGCACCGGGAACGTCGCCGAGTCGACGCCGTAGATGTTCGCGTCCTGAATGGTCCACGTCGTTTGCGGCTTGCCCTGCACCGTCGATGCGCTGTCGCAGTCAGGGTCGGTCGGCTGGTTGCTCTGGTACCAGACCACCGAGACGTTGCCGGCCGTACCGGCTGCCGCCCACGGCCACCACGCAACCGCGTTGGTCATCTGCGCGACCACCTTCGGTTGCGACCAGGTCTGCCCCTCGTCGCGCGTGTACGCCATCAGCACCTGGTTCGGCAGCGGGGTGCCGCTGCTGCTGCAGCCGAAGTGCGTCGCCGTGTCGCGGATGCTGTTCGCCCAGACGACGTAGATGGTGTCGTCGTGGCCGATGATGATGCGGCCGCCGAGCAGGTCGTTCCAGTTGGTCCCGAATGGATCGGGCCGCTGCACGAAGGACGACGTCGACGGCGACCCGGTCCAGTCCGCGTGCGACGCGTCCTTCAGCACCGCGATGCCGACGCACGTCGCCGGGCAGGAGCTGTTCGTCGAGTGGGTGAACCGCGCCGGCTCGATGAGATCGCCGTGATGCGGACCCGCGTTGTGGTCGTAGTAGAGCTGGTTGCCGATGCCGCTTCCGGTCGTCGCGGCTGGGTCGGCGATCGTCGTGGTCGAGCACGTGATGCCAACCGCGGTGTGGGTCACCGGGTCGAACGTGACAGTACCTCGCGTCACCACGTGGCCAGACGTTTCCGAGTCCGTGCCCATGAACACCTCGCCGCTCTGACCACCGGCGAGCCAGGGGCGGTCACCCTCGTGGCATTGCGGCGTCGCGGTGATCCAGTGCTGCCCGCCGTCCTGCGTCGCGAACAGCGCGTCGTTCGCCAGGTCGATGCCGGTGTTGTAGTCGACAGGCGGTATCGAGGAGCTGCCCTCGTCCTCCGTCAATGACGGGTCGCTGAAGCCCGTGCCCGCGGGGTTGTCGATCGCCTTCGTCCACGTTGCGCCGCCGTCGCTGGAGAACCAGTCGTTGACGTGGTTGTCGTAGCTGCAGATGAACCCGCTGTCGGTCTGGATGTCGCAGGCGTCGCCGACCGTTTTGCACTTGTTGATGTCGTTGCAGCCGTTGTAGATGTGGGTCGTCCCCTCATGCGAGCTGTAGATGAGGTCATGGCCGCTCGTGCTGTACATCACGAACGGCTCCCCGCCGCCGAGGCTCGTGGAGACGTAGTCGGTGTTGAAGCTGACGTCGTCGGCCCGGGCATGGAACGGCGCCAGTGCCAGACCGACGAGACTGCTGGTCGCGAGTGCCGCGAGTGCCGCGCGCACGAGCGTCGCACGGGTGAAGCTGCGCATGCTGATCCTCCGCTTCGATGAATCGCCTTCCGAGTGAGCGGATGGTAGCGCCGACTCTCGTTAAAAGGAAAGAGCCCTCGCGAATGCGAGGGCCCTTTGCCTTGAAATCAGCTCTTGTCAGCTGGTCTCGCCGCCGCCACCGCCGCCGCCACCGTTGGACGACGTTGCCGGTGCCGCCGCCGGAGCCGCTGCTGCCTTGCGACGGCCGCCGCGGCGCCCCGTCGACTTGCGAGCGGTGCTCTTGCGCGCCGTGCTCTTGCGGCCGCCGCGCTTGCCACCACGGGTCGCTGCAGCGGTGCTGCCCGCTGCGCCCCGTGTTCCGGTGCTGCGGCGAGTCGTGCGCTTGCCGGTGCGGCGCGCGGTGCTCTTGCGCGCGGTGCTCTTGCGCGCAGTGGTCTTGCGCGCCGTGGTCTTGCGGCCACCACGCTTGCCACCACGGCGTGCGGCCGTGGTGCGGCCGGCTGCGCCGCGCTTCGCGGTGCGACGCCGAGTCGTCCCACGCTTTGCGGTTGTCCGCTTTGCCGTGCGCTTCCGTCCACCGGTCGCGCGCGACGCGGTGCGCCGTGCGCCACCCTGCAGGCCGGCGACACTGCGCTCGAGCACTGCAAGACGCTTCTCGAGCGCCTTGATCAAACCCTGCACGGCACGCATGAGGTCGCCGCTACCGGCGGGTGCGCGCCGACGTGCAGTCGTGCCTACGCGCCTGACGGTGCGTTTGACGGCGCCCCCCACGGAGCCGCCTCTACGACGCCTGGTTCTGGCCATATGAAATGGGCCTCCATTGGTGACGGCCGGCTTGCTTCTTCACCGAACCGTCTGACTGATGTTTGTGACAGGAGGTGTTCAAACCTCCCATCGATCGCGCATAGCATGCTGTGTGTGCCCGTGAATGTCAACGTAGTCGCGATACGTTGCTGTCAGGGCAGACAACTACATACCGCCGCAGCGGGCTGACAGCGTCCACTGACAGCACTGCCGAGACCGGTGCAGATGCGTATAGTCGGCGCGCATGGCGGCTGCTGTCCGGGAGCCCGACCGAACTGCGCTGAGCATCGCGCAGCGCCAATTCGACGCCACCGCCGAAGCACTGCAGCTGGATGATTCGCTCCGGGTGATGCTGCGCGAGGTCAAGCGAGAGCTCGTCGTGCACTTCCCCGTAGAGATGGATGACGGCTCCTTCCGCGTGTTCACGGGGTTTCGCGTCCAGCACAACATCGCGCGCGGGCCGGCCAAGGGAGGGCTCCGCTTCCATCCGGCGCTGACGCTGGACGACGTACGCGCCCTGGCGATGTACATGACATGGAAGGCGGCTGTTGTCGGATTGCCGTTCGGTGGCTCGAAGGGTGGTGTGATCTGCGCGCCGCGCGAGCTTTCCACGACGGAGCTCGAGCGCCTCACGCGCAGGTTCACCACGGAGATCTCGCTCATCGTGGGGCCCGACCGGGACATCCCCGCGCCGGATCTGGGCACCGACCCGCAGGTGATGGCATGGATCATGGATACGCTCTCCATGCACGCAGGCTTCTCCGTGCCTGCGTCTGTCACCGGCAAGCCGACGGCGATCGGCGGGTCCGAAGGCAGACACACCGCGCCGGGACGCGGACTCGCGTTGGTCACTGTGCATGCGATGCGTGATCGCGGCATGGATCCGTCCGGTGCGACCGTCGCCGTGCAGGGTTTCGGCAAGGTGGGTTCGGTATGCGCCGAGCTGCTGGCACAGCAGGGCATGCGCGTCGTCGCGGTGAGCGACAGCTCCGGAGGGGTGCACCGCGACAGCGGTCTCGACCTCGACGCGCTTCGCGCCCTCAAGCAAGAGGGTGGTCACCTCGCGGATTACGGCGCCGCCGACTCCATCACCAATGACGAGATCCTGACCATGGACGTCGACCTGCTCGTGCCTGCCGCGCTCGAAGCGCAGGTGACCGCGCGCAACGCCGGCGAGATCCGTGCTCGCGTGATCGCCGAGGGCGCGAATGCGCCGCTCGATCCCGAAGCGGACGCGGTGCTCAACGACCGCGGCACGTTGATTCTGCCCGATATCCTCGTCAACGCCGGCGGTGTGGTCGTCTCCTATTTCGAATGGGTGCAGGACATCCAGGCGTACTTCTGGGCTGCGGGCGAGGTGAACTCGCTGCTCAAAGAGGTGATGATCCGCTCATATCAAGAGGTGAACGCGCGCGCGCAGGACCGAAAGATCCCGCTGCGCGACTCGGCGTATCAGCTCGCCGTGGAGAAGGTGGCAGCCGCCACAGAGGTCCGCGGCATTTACCCCTGACGCCGTCTGCACGGCGGCCCACGACATATCTGCTTGCTCAAACAGTCCTCGGCGAGCTGCGCTCGCCTGCGGAACTCGCCGCAGATATGTGTGGACCCGCCGGCAGACGGCCCCAGTCGATGACGGCACGGGCGCGCTACCATCGCTCAGCGGTGGCTGAGACACGACGCGTTCTCATCACGGGCGTCTCGCGGTTCTGGGGCGCGCAGCTCGCTCGCCGATTGGAGATGCATCCCTCCATCGAGCGCATCGTCGCCATCGATACGCAGGCGCCGCAGATCGAGTTGCAGCGCACCGATTACGTCCGGGCTGACATCCGCCACAGCCTCATCGGCAAGCTGCTGACCGCGCTCGACATCGACACGGTCGTGCACGCAGGGCTCATCGTCGACCCACGTCGCGCCAGCCCGCGAATGGTGCACGAGACGAACGTCATCGGCACCATGAACCTCATCGCGGCGTGCAGCTCGCCGACGAGCCCCGTGCGCAAGCTCATCGTCAAGTCGAGCACCGCCATCTACGGCGCCGAGCCGGACGACCCCTCCATCTGGTCCGAGGACATGCCGCGCAAGGCGCCACCGCGTGACACGTTCACGCGCGACCTCGACGAGATCGAGGCATACGTGCACGACTTCAGCGTGCGGCGGCCCGATGCCACGACCACGCTGCTGCGCTTCGCCAACGTCCTGGGTCCGTCGCACGTCACGCCCTTCGCGCGGCTGTTCGACCTCTCCGTGGTCCCCACCGTCATGGGCTTCGACCCGCGGCTGCAGTTCCTGCAAGAGAAGGACGCGGTCACGGTGCTCGAGCACGCGGTGCTCCACGACCACGAAGGGACGTACAACGTCGCCGGATCCGGCGTCGTGGTGCTGAGCCAGGCGATCTCGATGCTGGGCAAGGTCAACCTGCCGTTGCTACCGTTTGTCGGCGCCGAGCTGACCATGTCGATCGTCAACCGCATGGTGCCGCTCGGGTTTGCGCCGCACCTGACGCGGCTGCTGCAGTACGGGCGTGTCGTCGACACGAGCGCGGTGCAGGCGCGATTCGGTCTTGCCCTGGAGCACACGACACCGGAGACGTTGCTTGCGCATGCACGGCAGCGCCGCGTCCGCGACATCGTCAAGTCGCAGCAGCTCTACACCTACGAGACGGAGCTGGAGGACTTCCTGCGCTCGCAGCGCGCGGCGCACGGCAATGGGAGGCCCGCCTCCGAGGTTGCGCTGGAAACGCCGAGTGCGGTGGAAGCGCCGGCTGCGCTGGAGACCCCGCGTGCCGCGCGCAGCGCAAACGGTGCGCGCCCGCGGCGGCGGACACCACGCACCGGCGGCGGCAATGGCGCCCGCCGCCCACGGGCAACGAGAAGAGAGTCATGAGCCAGCGACGATCGGCGTCGGGTGGTGCTGTGCGCAGCAACGGTCACACGCGCACGCGCACGCTCGAGTCGCTGTATCGCGATCTTCCGGGAAACGCGATGGCCGCAACCGGGTCGCTGGCGATGCGCCTGCGAGAGGTCACCGGACGCGACGTCATCGATCTCGAGTCGCTGCAGGACATCGTGTCCATCGGCTATCGGGTCGCCGACGTTCGCAGCCAGCACCGCAAAGGCGAGTTCAACGTCGACGAGTTCGGATTCGACCCCGACTTCACCAACGCACTGATCCCGTTCGTCCGGCTGCTGTACCGCCGCTACTGGCGCGTTGACAGCGTCGGGCTGGAGAACATCCCGCGTCGCGGTCCCGCGCTGCTGGTGTCGAACCACTCGGGCGTGCTGCCGATGGACGGCGCGATGATCGCGCTTGCAGCGCACGAGGAAACCGATCGCTACCTGCGGCCGCTCATTGCCGGCTGGTTCGGCTCGCTGCCGATGCTCTCGTGGTTTCTGCGGCGCGCCGGCGGCACACTCGGGCATCCCGACGACACGCTGCGTCTGCTGGGACGCGGCGAGCTGGTGCTCGTGTTCCCAGAGGGTGTGCGCGGTACGGGCAAGCTGTATCGTGAGCGCTACCGCTTGCGCCGTTTCGGACGCGGTGGCTTTGTCGAGATGGCGCTTCGCGGCGGGGCACCGATCATTCCGATCTCCGTCGTGGGCGCCGAGGAGATCTATCCGATGCTCGCCGACATCCAGCCGGTGGCGAAGATGCTCGGTTTCCCGTACTTCCCGATCACGCCGACGTGGCCCTGGCTGGGACCGCTCGGGCTCATCCCGCTGCCGACGAAATGGCGCATCCGCTTCCACGAACCCGTCCGCACCGAGGAGTACGGCGCCGCCGCAGCGGAAGACCCGTCGACCGTCATGCGCATCTCCGACGAAGTGCGCGACCGGATTCAAGCGGGCCTCGTGTCCGAGTTGATGGAGAGGCGCTCCATCTTTAGAGGTTGATCTTTAGCGGTTGATGAAGCGCCACCGGTAAGGTGGCGCGGCGCGGACCCGACGGCGCGCATACAAGATCTTGTGTGCTCCAAGTTAAGAGGCACAAGATGGTGCGGTTTCGAGAGCGAGCAGCACCGGGCCTTTGCTAACATTCGCCAATGGAGTTGGAGCTGGGCCGGTCGAAGCGAGCGCGACGGGCGTACGGCTTCGATGAGGTGGCGCTCGTCCCCGGCAGCATCACCATCAATCCGGAAGAGATCGACGTCTCCTTTTCACTGAACGGGACGACGCTCCGCATCCCCTTCCTGGCTGCAGCAATGGACGGTGTCGTCGATCCGAAGTTCGCGGGCGAGATGGGCCGCCTCGGTGGGCTCGCGGTGCTCAACCTGGACGGCGTGCAGACGCGCTACGAGGAGCCGGCGACGGTGTTGCAGGAGATCGCGGACTCCCCGCCGGAGCGCATCAACACGGTGCTGCAGAAGATCTACACGGCGCCGGTGCAGGACGGGCTCATCGGCCAGCGGATCGAGGAGATCAAAGCGACCGGTGCGCCGTGTGCGGTGTCGACGACGCCCAACCACGCGGAACGCCGCGCGCCCATCGTGCAGGAGGCCGGCGCCGACATCTTCGTGGTGCAGGGAACGGTACTGACGGCGCGTCACCGAAGCCGGTCGTACCGGCATCTCTCGTTTCGCGAGCTGACGTCGTCAGTCGATCTTCCCGTGGTCGCAGGCAACTGCGTCGATTACGCAACGGCGCTCGAGCTCATGGACACGGGCATCAAGGGGCTGCTCGTCGGTGTCGGGCCGGGCGCAGCGTGCACGACGCGCGCGGTGCTCGGT
>JBHEMA010000069.1:0-10297 GCA_046262795.1 Candidatus Dormibacteria bacterium
TGGATTCCCTACGAGGTCGTTGCCTGCGGCTGGATGGGAGCCATCGCAGGCGTCGCCGGCTTGCGGCGCCGGGCGGTACCGGGCCGACGCGACGTCGTGGTGCTCGCCGGCGTGGCCATCGTCACGGGGTTCGCGTACGGAGCGCTGCTCGACGTATGGGACTGGACCGCCTTCTACCGCGGCGCACCGGACTTCGGCTTTGTCGCGGGCGCGAGCCTGCCACTACAGCTGCAGCATTTCGCTCGTTTCTACGTGACGACCTCGGCGGTGTGGGACAGCTTCCGTGCCGGCGGCGACGCGCTCGCCGTGATCGTCCTCGGCCTGCCGGTGATGACGGCGCTGGCACGCATGCGCAGCCGCTTCTCCTTCACCGTCCTCAGCGGGCAGGCCGCTCAGCCCGGCACGCTTGCAGGCTGATTCCGAGCCCGCTGTCGCGTATATACTGGCGATATACTCGTGGCAGGCATGGCACGGGTGTTGCTCTCTATTCCGGACGACCTCCTCGAAAGGATCGACCGCGAGGCGCGGCGTCAACAGCGCAGCCGCAGCGCCTTTCTTCAGGACGCTGCCAGGCGTTCGTTGGGCCGCCCCGATCCCATCACGATGCAACGCGCGCTGAGCCGGGCGCGAGCGGCTCTGGAGAGGTCAGGGCCACTTGATTCCACCGCACTGATCCGCGAGAGTCGCGAGGCTCAGGACCGGCGTGATCGACGTCGTTAGTGATGCAAGCGTCGTTCTCAAATGGTTCAGCGACGCACATGAAGAGGGTGTCGAGCCGGCTCGAGAGTTGCTGACGGCTCACGCGGAGGGCACGCTCGCACTGCATGTTCTTGATTTGACGGCGTATGAGATCGGCAATGCACTGCTCCGCGGGCGTGTTGGCGCGTCGCCGCGTCAGGTAAACGTTGTGCTGGGAGCGCTATCCGAAATCTGCCCCGCGATCGCGCCTACCCAAGAGGACCTCCGCTTGGCCATCGATCTCGCTGCCGAACACACGCTCACTGTCTACGACGCTGCCTATGGCGCGGTGGCTCGAAGGCGAGGAGCCCTCCTTGCAACCTTTGACAAGGAACTGCTCCGAGCGCGCCTGGGCGAGACGCCCACCGCAGTTCTCGATAAGACGTAGATCGCTGTGCGGTTCTGTCAGCCGGTTCCCACCGCGCGCAACGCGAAAAGGACCGTCGCGACAGCACCACCCATGACCCACAACGGCTCCTCGCGGGCGCCGAGGCGTGAGCCGATCCACATCGCGATCGGCAAGGCGACGAGCGTGGCGGCGCCGTAAAACCAGTGGATGCCCTGCGACGGATGCATGCCGCCGATGACGAGTGCGATGCCGATCGCCACCTGCACCGCGGCGATCACCGCGGTGAGACGCAGGTACACACGCACCATCGGCAACAGGCGCGGACGCAGCAACGCGATGACGGCCGCGACCGCACCCACGCCGGCGACGATGAGCACGACGAAGCCGAAGCGGTCGTGAACGATCATGCGCCGCCGCTACCGTAACAGCACGGCGAGCCCGCTCATCGGCAGCTGCGTGTACGGACTCGCCCTCACCTCCAGCGTGTGTGCAGGGATGAGCACGCCGACATGACGTCGCAACGCCGGAGGACCGTCCTCGAGCGCTTCGCCGTCGCCGACGGCGCCATGCGACGCGTCGCATGCTGCGGCGACGCGATCGACCATGTCCCAGAGCGCGTCCTCGTCGATGAGGTCGATGAGCTCGTCGCCCGACGGCAGCTCCAGCGACACCTCGTCGCGCCCGCCAACGTGATGCGACTCGAGGTGCAGCGGCATGTCGCGCCACCGCAACGCCTGGCGGTGAATGAGCGGCATGCCGCGGCCGGCGCCGAGCGCGTGCGGGCGGTCGTCGCGGGCACATCCCATCGCCTGCAGCTCCGCCACCACGCGGCTCAGCGGCCACGGCGCGTGGTCATCTCGCGTCGGTAGGCGCAAGCGCACACATGTCGACGACGCGGTGCCGAGATGCACGCGCCACCGCGGCGACGCCTCCGCAACGGTGCTCACGCCGCGGGCTGCTCCGTCTGCTGCGGCGGCGTGCACGCCGTGGTGCGCCACCCATCGATCCGCTGCGGCAGCGAGCCGCCGAACGACGCGCGCACTGCGAAGGTCTGGTAAATGCCCCAGACGAGCGTGCTCGTCTGCCGCACCGGCGGGTACACGAGCACTGCAACTGCGGTGTTGCCGGGGTCGAGGTGCAGGGTGCAACTTGCGTCGCTCGTCTGCGCGCTCAACAGCGCGAGCGGGAACATGGGATGGTAGAAGTGCCGCAGCGTTCCTGAAGACGTGCCGTCTGGCGCGAAATCACTGGCTATCTGCGTGGCATTCAGCTGCGGATCTGAGCCTGCCGCGCCGTTGTTGCGGATGGTGACGCCGACGAACGTGAAGTCACCGTACGGCGTGAGTGCACTCCACGATTGCGCGCTCGCGCCGAGCTGGTGGATCACGGGTGCGCCGCTCTCTCTCATGACCATCAGCACCTGGATCGGGTCGGGGTTCTGGTAGATGCCGCCGTCAGGGCTCGTGTAAAGAGTCGCGGAGGCCAGCGCCGCCGATGTGCCCGTGGGAAAGGACAGCGCTGCCGGCGCTGCGGGAGGAGCGCTCTGCGCGCACGCCGCCAGTGCGAGCGATGCGGTGAGCACGCCAGCGCGGATCATCGACGTCGCAACACAAGCGGCGCTGCCAAGGCGATGAGCACGAGCGCCGCGCCGACAGAAGCGAACGCTGCAGCGACGACAGCGACGGATGCGTACGCGGGTGCGCCACCGAGCGCGTCGATGAATGCGGCGTGCAGGTATGAGAACGGATCGACGCGCGCGGCGACCGCGCGCCAGCCGTCGGCGGGGACGCCGGTGAAGAGTCCGCCGAGAAAGAGCAGTGGAGCGAGCAGGATCACCGTGTCGAGCAGCACCTCCGCCGCTCCGCCACCGGCCGCCGACACAACGAAGCCCAGCGTGTTGGCGACGATGAGCACGGCGCACGCCATCAGCAGCAGGCTCACCGCGGACACCGGCGTCGTGGGTCCCAGCGCAATGACCACCGCGATCGCAGGCAGCAGCTGCAGCGTGTCGATGACCGCGCCGCCGGCGACCCAACCACCGACGATTGGAAACGGCCGGCGTGGCGTGACTGAAAGCCGTTCCAGCAGACCGGATTCACGCGCTCGGGCGACGGTCATACCAGCGCCGACGGCGCCGATCATCGCGCAGAGGACGGTCAGGAGCATGCCGGCCCAAAACGTCGGCGCATGCCCGGCGACGAGCGGAACCGCGAGCACGAGCGGCACGAGCACCTTGATGACGAGCGCGCGGGGGCGTGTCGCCGTCACCAGCAGCTCGCGCGCCAGCATCCCCGAAGGCAGGGGCCGTTTCAGCAACGTCGGCGCCGACGCTGCCCGAATCACCGCGTTTCCTCAACCTTGGCTGTGTCTCCATTCGCGCTGAGGTGACGACCGGTCAGCTGATGGAAGACGTCGCCGAGATCGGGGGTGTGCACACGCACTGCTCGCAGCTCACCGACGCGATCGGCAGCCGCGACGACCGCTGCCAGAGCTGAGTCATCGAGCATCTCGACGCGCACCACACCGTCGTCCCGTTGCACGGCGCCGACACCGGTGACGGCGCGCAACCCACCGATGTCAGGCGCGCCGGCGAGCTCGAGCTCGGCGACGCGGCGCGAACGCACGGAGCCGAGCAGTGCTGCCGGCGCGGCGTCGTGCACCAGGTGCCCCTTGTCGAGAAAGGTGACGCGATCGCACGCCGCCGATGCGAAATCGCAGTCGTTGGTCGCGGCTATGGTCGTGTCGCCACGTTGCGCGCGCACCTGCATCGCTGCAGCGAGGCGTTCGACCCCGTCGGGATCCAATCCCGCGGTCGGCTCATCGAGGAGCGCGATGCGCGGCTCGTGCACCAGCGCCTGTGCCAGCGCCAGCCGCCGGCGCATCCCGTACGAGAACGAGGCTACGGGCTCGTCACCCACGCCATCAAGACCGAACGCGTTGAGTGCGTCGTCTACGAGCCGCGGCGCCAGGTGTCGCGGCTTCCATTGCCGGCACCAGAAGTGCGTCGCCTGCCGTGCCGTGAGCTGTCCCTCTTCGAGCACGACGTCCGGTGCGACGCCGATCATCTCTCGAGCGCGACGCGGCGACGTTGTGCCATACCACCGCACAACACCGTCGCGCGGCCGCGCCGTCGTCGACAGCATGCGCAACAGCGTGGTCTTCCCGGCGCCGTTCGGCCCCATGATCGCGATGCGCTCACCACCGCGCACCTCGAGCGACAACGGCCCAACACCGCGCCCATTGCGATACCGCCGTGCAACGCCCACCGCGTCGATGACGGCAGGCACCGCGAGCTGCGCAGTATCGGATGCGTCTGTCTCCGGAGCGAGCATCACGCTGTCACCGCGATGCGCAGCAGCGTCGCCACCTGCTCCGCAACAGCTGTCGGCTTGAACGGGGTGCGCACGACGCCCGCGGCACCACGATGCATCGCACGCACCGCCGCGGCGTCATCCCGACCGTCGACAATCGCGAGCCAATTGCCGAGGTCTGCGAGGGGACGGCACGTCACGAGCGAGAGCTTCTCGGAGCCGGCCCGGACGTCGTCGGAGCGCGCAGGCCGGCGAGAGAGAGCGGCGGCCCCCAGCGGGGGCCGAACGCGACTCTCGCGATCTGATGTGCCGTCGTCTCGGAGACCGGCGGCCAATGCGAGCTCGCACACGGCGACGTCGAAGGATGCGCCCGCGACGGCGCGCGCGAATTCATCGCTGCCGCGGGCAGTGGTGACGTCATGGCCTTCACGCCGAAGCTTGTGCGCCAGGATGGTGACGACCATTGGAGCATCAGCGGCGACGAGCACGCGTGCGCGCTCAGACACGATCGGCGACCGCTGCCACGTCGCGTATCCACGGCCATCCGTGGTCGTCGAGGTCGGCGACGACGCACATCGGCCCCGCGACGCCCGCGTCGTCGAGCTGCCGGCGTGCTTGTTCGGGAGTCATCTCGGCGGTGGCGATGAGCGCCTCGCCGTCGAGCGCGACGTCCCACCCGAGGTCCTGCAACGCGCCGCAAACAAACGAGAGCACGTCAAGACGATGTGCAAGCTTGTCCTTCAGCGCCGAGACAGCGGCGGACACCGTGGTGACGCCCTCGGAGACGTCGATGCCGGCGTCGGTCCGCGCCTCCGCTTCGTAGAGGCGAGCCATCCAGTTGGGCCATGGTGGATGCAGGGCGTCGCGCAACTCCTTCGACGGCGAGTCGAAAACCCGCAGCACCACAGCGCACCGGCCCGGACGCAACTGCGGGCGCGCATCCTTCGATGCATCGCTCATGGCGATGACGTGCCCCCGACAGTGCTCGGCTGGTTGTTGAGGATCTGCTGGTTCTGGATCGTCAGCTCACCGTTGATGAGAAACGGTTGTCGAGCGTGCTCGCGGATCACGCCCATCACCATCATCATCAGGCTCGTCACCACGCCCAGCCCGATCAACGCGAACTGTACGCGCCGGCCGGTGATTCCGGTGCGCAGCTCGCCTCGGCTCGATGCGCGCATGTAGGACGACACCGACCACAAGCCCAGCGTGACCATCACGAAGAGCGCGCCGACCTTGTACGGGATGAACTGGGCGAAGGGATTCAGCGCACCGCCTTCCCAGAACGGCTTGCCACCACCGTTGCTATACGCATCGGCATAGGTGGGGGCGAACCAGGCCGGCAAAGCAGCGAACATGGTCACCAGCAGCAGGCCGACCGTCAGCACACCCTGCCGTCGATGCCGGGGAGCCTCCGACGCCTTCATGCGGCGCCAGAAATACAGCGCTCCCAGCGTGAAGATCGAACCGAGCAGCGTGATCTGGATGAGAAACACGTTGCTGAGATCGCCGAACATCATCGAGTACCACGATGGGTACGCATGCAGCTGGATCTCCTTCGCGTAGCTGTATCCCACCCAAGGCTGCAGCAGCGTCAGAGCAACCGCCCAGATCGCGCCCCATTGGCCGACCCAGTCCCAGTGACGCGCCTCCGCTGCTTCGACCGTTTCGGGTGCGCCGGTATCCGCTGACATAGCTCCCACCGACATCGCGCGACGCGCCCCGATGACCGCGCGCTGCACCGTTTCGAGACGTCTGGTTGCGCGCAGGTACTGGACGCCGCCGACCAACGCAACCGCAGCGCCCGCCCATGCGATGTTGCCGATGGTGCGATGGATGGTAAGCGGGATCTCGGTCGGGTTGAGGAACTGGTTCAGCGTGTTCACGTCGCCGCCGTTCGGCGTGATCATGAACGAGGCGACGACGTCGATGAAGAACATCTGCCACCACTGATCGACGTTCAGCAGGATGAGCATCCCGAGCCGCGCACGCCGGTGGTTCTTGAACCGCTCCCAGTTGGCGTACAGCGTGTAGATGAGCGCGATCTCGCCGACGAACGTGAGCGCCTCCGCGAAGAACACCCAGAACGTGATCTGCTGAAACGGAACGAAGAACCGACCCCAGACGGCGCCCAGCACGAAGACCACGAAGAAGATGGCGAGCGCCGAGCCGAACGAGAAAACGTAGAGCGACGACTTCATCAGCCCGTGCGACAGGCGGTCGTGACGCTCGTCCCCGCCGCGAAAGATCGAGACCGACTCGCTGACAATCATCAACGTCGACGCACCGATCAGGTATGCCGCGATCTGGATGTGCGTCAAGGCGACAACCGCCACGAGGAGCCCGTTGGTGAGCAGGTTGCCGCCGACCTGAGTCATGACGCCGCTCGCCCGCTCACAGGTTGTACAGCCGGTTGACGCCGAGCATCGCCAGGAAGATCACGCTGAAGATGACGAGCAGCGCGGGGAGCAATATCTCCGGCCGGCGCGTCGGGCGGCGCTCGCGGGAGCGGTCGAGGAACGGCAGCAGGAACATGCACAGCGCTCCGCCGATGACGATGACGTACACGCCCACAGCGATGAGCGGCTGCTGCGGCGTGAGCACAAGCAGCTGGTCGAGCGGAAGGAAAAACCACTCGGGCGTGGGCACGTAGGACAGCGTCGCCGGATCCGCGGGACCGTCGAGGGGTGCCCCCGACAGCAGCCCCATGATGAAGATCATCAGGACCAGCCCCGCGCTCACCAGCGTGTCCTTGAACAGCTGATTGGGGAAGAAGTTGACGGTGCTGCGCGGCGCGGCGTAGCGACGGTCGATGCGCTTGGTCGGATACGGCGGCTCGGCGGTCCTCACGCGTTCTCCGATCTCCTTGTCGGGATCGTCGGTGACGGTGTCGTAGTTCACCCACGCGCCGAACTCGCCGTGGCGCCGCAGCAGATAGAGGTGCGCGCCGATGAGACTGAACAGCAGGAACGGCAGCACCCACACATGGATCGCGAAGGTGCGCGTCAGCGTGATCGGTCCCACGAAGTCACCGCCGCGCCAGAGCTGACGCAGCCCGTCACCGATGACCGGGAAATAGTGCGGGATGTTGGTGACGACAGTGGTGGTCCAGTACGCCGCCTGGTCCCATGGCAACATCGCGCCGGTGATGGCGAGTGCAAGCACGAGGAAGAAGAGGATCGTGCCGGTCATCCAGTTGAGCTCGCGCGGCCGCTTGTAGCTGGCGCTCAGGAAGGTGCGCAGCGCGTGCAGCCCGATGAGAAGGATGAGCGTGTACGCGCCCCAGAGGTGAATGCCGCGCACCCAGCTGCCGAACGGGTCCGACGTCTGCAGATAGCTGAGGCTGTTCCACGCGTTCTCCACCGACGGCACGTAGTCGAGCAGCAGGAAGATGCCCGTGAACAGCTGCAGAAGAATCAGCACGAGCGTCGCGCTCCCGAGCGAGTACGCCCATGCACCGCGGTCGGGAACCGCCTCGTACAAGCCCTTGTGCAGCAGCATGCTCGCACCGGTGCGCTCGTCGAACCACGCGTACCCACTGCGCAGCCGGCGCGTCACCGGTCGCACCAGCGGACGGAACATAACTCCGATCATGGTCAGATCTTCTCGTTGAGCTCGTTCTGGATCTCGAGCACGTGCTGTTGCGTCGCGGGGTTGTACGTGATGCGGTTGATCCACTCCGGCAGCGGTTGCGGCGGTGGGCCACCGATGTTCTTGCCGTCGATGTCGTAGAGACCGCCGTGACACGGGCAGAGGAACTGCTGCAGACGCGTTTCCCAGTGGACGTCGCACTGCAAGTGCGTGCAGATGTTGCTGAACGCTTTCACCGTGCCGTCCGCCTTGCGCAAGACGTACACCACGCGCTGCTCCGGGGATGTCGGGATCCCCTGGTCGCTCGGCAGCGAGGCGATGAGCGGTGTGGGCACGCCGACCGGGATGTTGTCGATGGGCCCGACGGTCACCCAGCTCACGCGCTTCTGCTGGAACAGCGGGCTCAACAGGAATCCGAGCGCCGGAATCGAGACGAGGACGCCGATGAGACCGGCGCCGACACCGGTCCCGAGGACCATGAACTGGCGACGGCTGTATCGCTTCATGCTCAACCGCCCCGGAACATGCTGTGCAGGCCGAACACGCCCGTCAGGAAGAGACCGATGAGGATAAACGTCCCCGTCAGCGTCGCCACAGTGATGACGCTCGCAGCCGCGTGATCGCCTTCTCGCCAGACGCGCACAGCCCCTCGCAACGACCACCCCGTGCCGAGCAGCACGAGGATGACCATCGCCGCGATGATGATCGAGTAGTACCACGCGCTCTGAAACTGACCTTCGCTGATCGGCTGCGGTGCCGGCGTGGTGAGCAGCGCGTGCAGTGCGTTCATGGATACAGGCTTGCGGGCGGCGCATACGTCTGCTGCGCCTGGTCTTGAGTGAGCTCGCCGTACACCGCATACGTGCCCCGCGCGCTCTCCTTGACGACGCCCATGAGCAGCGCCGTGAGCATGGCGAAGGTGCCGATCGTCACCAGGGCCGGCCGCGCGTAGCGCAGGGCCGCCGAATCACGCTCGGGCGTACCCTCGCCGTCGCGTGCCGGCGATGTCCATCGCGCCGCGAGATGCAACCCGGTGACCAGCACCGCGACGCCGAGGCCGACGTAGCGGATGGCGATGAAGCTCGGCCCGATCACCTGCGCCGGCAGACAGGCGACCACCATGCCGGCAAGCGAGGTCAGCACGCTGCCACGGTCGACCGCGCTTGCACGGGCGCCCGACCAGCGGGCTTCGTAGGCGAGGGCGAGGTTGCCGCCAACCAGCACGATGGCGAGGAACGCTTCCTGCAGGACCATCATCCACGCGGTGTCACCGCCGACAAGCTGGTCGAAGAAGCCCGGCTGGAAAACGCGGATGACGAAGACGAGGACGAAGCCGTCGACGGGCATGAGCAGCGCCGTCGCGAGTCCGATGCGGAGGTTGATGCTCGACGCCCACGCCTGATATGAACGCTCGCCGTCGGCAGCGGAACGGCGCAGCTTCCATGCCGCCCATGCGGCGAAGAACAGCGCTGTCCATGACACGTTGCCGATGAGCCTGTGCAGCAGGAGCGGCCAGTACGGCGGGTTGATCGCCGTCGCCAGCAGACCGCCGTTGAACGGTGTGATCAGGTACGCATCGAGCCCCACGATGAGAAAGACGAAGAGCGTCTGCACGCCGGCGACGGACGTGCCGAGCACCGCATGCGGCCGGGGCGCCAGCTTGTCCCACGAGTTGCGGTACCAGACGAGCAGCGGTGTCAGCACGAGGAACAGGCCGAACGCAAAGGCAAAGAGCGGCAGGAGCACGTTGGCGAGCTGGCCGAACTCGTTGCTCCACAATCCGATGAGCAGGACAACCGCGAACACCGCCAGCGTCGCGCCGATGCTGAAGATCAGGTAGTAGCTGTTCGCCGCGCCGCGCGCGTAGCGCGCCTCCCGCTCGCGCCCCGGCTTGTGCGAGCGCCATTCCATCACGGACGCGAGTGTGATCGCGCCCACCGAAAACTCCGCGACAGCGATGTGCAGAAGGAACAGGATGCCCAGCACCAGGCTGTTGCCCAGCACCGGGAACTGCTGTTGCGGGACGACGAGTCCCATCAGTCGATCTGCCTGCGGCCCAACGCGTCGACGACCGGTGCCGTCACCTCATTGAGGTCGGCAGGGACGTGCACCGGACACCCGCCCTCGCTTGATGTGCCGCGCTCTCGCTCCATGCGTGCACGCGCTTCGGCGATGCCCGCGTCGGCGTGCAGCAGCATCACCTCGGGTGCACCAAGCGCAAGCGCGAGACGCTCGATCTGCTCCACGGCAAGGTTGCGCACGTACCCGGCGGGAATGCGCTCGACGCGCTCGCGTGCCTCGTCGCTCC
>JBHEMA010000070.1:0-7181 GCA_046262795.1 Candidatus Dormibacteria bacterium
GAGCAGCTTGGCGGCGAACGACGCCCGCAGCGGGTGCAGCAGGCGACTAACGAGACGGCCGATCACCGGCTCAGCCCCGTTTCAGTCCGCGACGGACCGAGACCAGGTCTTCCGCACCACCAGGACGACGGCGGCCACCCCCAGGAAGTCCAAGGCCAGGAAGAGCGGCCACAGGAAGGGTGCCTTGCCGAAGTTGATTCCGCCGGGACCGTTGGCCAGCGTGATCGATGCCGGCGGCGGCTGCACCAGGATCCCCTGCGTGCCGACCGGACCGATTGTCGAGGGAACGAGCCCGACGAGCGCGCTGCCTGCCCCACCGCCACCCTCACCGGTGCCTCCGCTTGGGCCGCCCGTCGTGATGCCGCCCAGTGCTTCCGGAGACGGTCCGGCGGAACTCGGCTGTGGGGTCGGGCCGCCGGGATTGGGACAGGCACAAGGTGTTGGTGCGCACGTGAGCCCGCTGATGCAGTTCGGCAGACTCGGCGCCGGCGGCGGCGATGTCGACGGTGGCGACTGCGTCGGCGTACCGCAGACGTTCAAGCCACAGATGACGTTCTGCGGGGCCTGCAGCAGGCTGCCGCCGCTGCTGCCTGAGCTGGTGCTCGTGTTCGACCCGCTGCCGCCGCTACTCCCGAGGAGCGTCTGCGCCGCCGCGTTGAGTGGACTCGTGTCCGCGGACGCGACAAGCGAGAACACCGCCACGCTCGACGTCGCGAAGACCCCAGCGCCAACCAGTGCCCCCAAAAGGCAGCGCGCCACGCGGGGTGCGCCTGATCGCCTCATGTGCCGATGATAGTGCCGCCGTCTGCACTTCACCACCGACGAATGTGTTACGGGGCGGCCGGTGCACCGCGTCGGCGTAGTGACACCCGGGGTTCCTCGCCGCGCATCAGCCGGCGCAGGTTGCCGCCGTGGCGCACGGCGATCAACGTAGCGGCCAGCCCGGTGAACGCGAGCGCAGCCCGATCGCGCCGTCGCAGCTCCTCCACCACCCCGCCGACGACTGCACCGGCGCAGGCGGTGAGCGAGGCGACGGACACGATGCGGGTCGCGCCCAGCGCCGCCAGGCCGGCGCCGATCGCGTACGGCGAGGCGGCGGGCGCAGACATGAGCAGGGCACCAAAGCCCGTCGCAACGCCCTTGCCCCCGCGAAAGTGCGCAAACACCGGCCAGTTGTGCCCGACGATGGCGGCCAGTCCGGCAGCCGCCTGGCCGGCTGTATCCGCGCCGAGACGGCGCGCCACCGCCACCGCCGCAGTCCCCTTGCCGACGTCGAGCGCAAAGGTCGCTGCGGCTGCACTCGGTCCGACCAGGCGCAGCACGTTCGTCGTCCCCATGCTGTGACTGCCGTGCTCGCGAACATCGAGCCCGCGCAGCGCGCGCCCCATCAGGACGCCGATCGGCACGGATCCGATGAGGTAGCCGGCGGCACATCCGCCGACGTCAGCGAAACGCCCCGGCATGGCCGCGGAGTCTAGCCGCCGCCCATGTGGTGCGCCTGCGTCACGGCCAGCCCTGGTGCCGGCCGCAGCACCCAGGAGCGCGCCGGCGCACCACCGGCGGCGTCGACCATGGCGCGTGCACAGGCATGGGCGGCGTCAACGTGCACGAGCGCGAGCACCGAACCACCGAACCCGCCACCAACCATCCGCGCACCGAGACAGCCGTCGATGGCGTGAGCAGCAGTCGCCACGGCGTCGAGCGTCGCGGTGCTCACGGCGTAGTCGTCGCGCAACGATGCGTGCGACTCGATCATCAGCTCGCCGAGTCGCGCTGCATCTCCACTGCGCACCGCGTCCGCCGCTTCCACGCTGCGCCTCGTCTCGGTGAGCACGTGACGCAGTCGCCGCTGCAGCGTCACGTCACGCACCGTCCCAGGCATCGAATCCTGCGCGGTGCGAATGCCCGCGCGGCGGAAGGCTTCCGCACACTCCACACGGCGACGGCGATACTCGGGTCCGGCGACGGAATGCCGCTCTGCCGTGTCGCATACACAGAGCACGTGCTCGTGCAGCGTCCACGGCACGATCGACGCCGTATCGGCACGTGCGTCGAAGAGCAGGGCACCGCCGCGCGGCGCCTCTACCACCGCATGCTGGTCGAGCCTGCCGCAGGGAACACCGACCACGTCGTGCTCCGCGACGAACGCCGTGTCGACGACGCCTGCGCTGTCGATGCGACTCTCGACAAGGCTCACCAGCGCCACGGTTGTGGCGCAGATGGTGGCCGCGGACGACGCGAGCCCGGCGCCGTCCGGGAGTGTCGCGCTCGTCGCCGCTTCGAACGGCGCCACATCGATACCGCGACGCCGCAGCGCCACACCGGCGGCGATAATTCGATCAGCGACGTCACCGACGCTGCGTGGCTCGGTGCGTTCCACACGCGTTCCGAGGGCCGAGGCGCGATACACGCCGTCGGGTGAACGTCGCACGGCGACGGCGACTTCCAGGTCGATCGCGCAGCTGAGTACCATCCCTCCCGCATAGTCGACGTGGTCGCCGACCAGCGTGCAGCGTCCCGGACATCGCGCTGAGACGGTGCGTTCACCCAGGCCCCAGGCGGCGAGCAGCTGCGCTGCCGCATCCGCTTCGAGCGGTGCCACGTCACGCGCCGCCGTCGGCGTACACCTCGTGGAACGGGTACCACTGCTCCGGATGACGGCGGACGTCGGGTTCGAGCGCCGCCGCGACACGGCTCATGACGGACGCGTCGTTCTCCGCCGGATCGACATCGACACGCTCATGGATCCGTACGCGCCAGCGGCGCTCCTCTCGCCAGCACGCCACCGGCACGATCGGCGCCGACGCGCCGGCGGCGAGCCGAGCCGGCACCGCGCTGACGCGGACCGCCCCGCCGCAGTACTCGACGACGACCGTCGGACCGGCCTCGGCCACGTCGAGCATCAGCGCCAACCAGCGTCCGTTGCGCAGCGCGCGCACCAGTCCGCGGGCGGCGTGGCGCGGCGAGAAGAGCTCGAAGCCCTTGCGCGTGCGTGACAACCTCACCAGCTCCGTCGTGATGCTCGGACCGATCGGCGCCATCACCGTTGTCACGGCGAGCCCGAGCGCGTGCGTCGCGGTCGCGCCCATGTCCCAGTTGCCGAAGTGCGAGGTGACCAGGATGCCGGCGCCGTCGCGCAGTCGCTCTGCACCCTCGATGTCGAAAAGCTCGCGCATGCGCTCCGGTGCAAGCGATTCGGCCCAGATGCTGTCGAGGATCATGCGCACGTACTCGCGGTATGAGGCCTTCGCGCGACGCTGCGCCTGGCGTCGGCTCAATCGGGGCGCGAGGCGCCGATGATTACGCCCTGCGCGCACGCGAACAGCAACGGGTTGCTTCGCGTACCAGAGCGTGCCCACGATCCACGCGACCTCGCGCCGCAATGGGCCCAGCGCGCGCACACCGTCGACGATGACGCGCAGCACGATGCGAAGACGCAACGCGCTTGGTGTCACATCAACCACCGGCGGCCGCCACCGCGCTGCTGATGCCATCGATGCCCGCGGCCGCAACCGCGGCATATGCGACGCGGCCGCTGCCGTCGATGACGTACGCCGTCGGAACGACACCCGCCTCGTACGCATGCGTCACCGATTGACCGGGATCCTGCAGCAGCGTCACCGCGCATGGTGGTGCGAAATACCGCGCCGTGAATGCGGCCAGCGCGCTGGCTGGCTCGGCGGCGGCGTCGACCGCGACGAACACGTCGTGCGCGTAGTGCTGTGACGCGGCGCAGAGCTCCGGCGCCTTCTGCTGACACGTCGTGCACGACGTCTCGATGAACTCGACGACGAGCACGCGGTGCGCCGCCATCGCCGTCGCGTCGACGAGCGTGCCGTCGCTCGAGCGCAGCGAGATCGGTGGAGCCTGCGCTCCCACGGACAGCATCGGCGGTTGCGGATGCACCAGCAGCACGAGCACGAAGATGCCCGCGATGCCGAGCACGAACGTGGTGAACGCGCGGCGCCATTCACGTCGCGTCGGACGCCGTGTGAACCCGATGATCCCCGCCTGGGGACGCTGCGCCTCCGGCTTGCCGGGTCGCTCGGCTTGGCTCAGGGGATCGGGCCTGCGCCGCCCCTGGCGAGCATGAGCAACGGTTGCGCGATCACGGTGGCGAGGAACGCGGCCGCACAGCATGCGCCCGCCACGATCCGCGTGAGCCTCGGCGAGGCTTCCATGGTGAAGGGTGCATCATCGCCGGCATCCGCGTACATCGATGCGATGAGTCGCACGGCGGGAATGGCGACCACGGCAATTGCCGCCACACCGAGCGCCGCAACCCATGCGTAGCCGGCGTCGAGCGCGGACTCCAGCACGAAAAAGCGCGCGAGAAACCCGGCCATCGGCGGAGCGCCGAGCAGTGCCGCGAGCGCCACTGCCAGCAGCAGCGCGGCTCGTGGCGAGCGATGACCGAGACCGCGATAGTCGCCGAACGTGTCCGGCAGTCTCGCCGCCTGGAGGATGCCGAGCACGATGAACGTCGCCAGAAGCCCTGCGCCGAAGATGCTCAACGAGAACAGAAACGCCGTTGCGCCCTGCGCGTTGGGATCTGCCGCACCGGGACCGAAGCTGATCACCGCGAGAAGCAGCAGCGCGGCCTGCGCGCTTGCCAGGGCGCCGACGAGCCTCGTGACGCGAACCTCGCGCAGCGCGCTGAACGTCGCCTGCACGAGCGCGATGGCGGCGAGCACAGCGGTCAAGCCGATCCAGGGTCCCACGGAGAGCCCGAGCCCGCTGACACCGAAGCGCAACCAGGCGACGGCTCCGGCCGTCGTCCCCATCGCGATGGCAAAGCCAGCGACCGTCGCCGGCGCGGCATCGCCGACGCGGGGGAGCCATTGGCGCAATGGCGCGACGCCCAGGGGAAATGTGAGCCCGAGGAGCACGAGCACGATGCCGAGCGTGCCGGTTGCGGGCGCGCGCGTGAGCGCGTGCGACACAGCGTTCAGCGATGTGCTTCCGGTGATGCCGTACAGCAGCGCGAGTCCGTCCAGCACCATGGCGGACGCGACCGCGCCCTCCACCATGTATTTCCACGCCGCCTCGGCCCCGAGGTCGTCCGCCTTGATCATCGCGTGCAACGCAGTGAGCCCGACGATGACGACCTCGAGCGTGACGAAGAACGTCACCATGTCGCGCTCTGCGGCGAGCGCTGATATCGCCGCGGTCACCAGCAGCACGATGCTGAAGAACCCGGCGGAGCGAGACGGAATGCGGCGTAGGTACGTGTCGCTGCTGAGGCACGTAACCAGCGAGAATGCGCAGACCGTGACAGTCACATAGAGCGAGAAGTGATCGACGATGAGGCCGCCGTTCCAGGCGACGACGGCGACGCCGGTCGCAATGTTGCGCATGGCGTGCAACGTGAAGCCGCACGCGGCGACGGCCGCGAGCAGCGTGATCACGGCGATCCAGCGGTACAGATCGGGACGCCGTCCCGGGCGTAGCACGCCGAGCACAGCGCTGATCAGTGCGAATCCCGTAAGCAGGATTTCGGGCAGCAGCACGTTGCCGAGCGCCCCGGCAGAGATGCCGTTCATCGCGTCAGCCGCCGCCCGTCAGGCGCGTGGTGATCTGGATGACACCATTCGTGATCACCGGTGTCACGGCGCCAGGGCGGACGCCGAACAGCACGATCATCACTGCGAGCGGTACCAGGTATGCGAGCTCGAGCGTGCCGATGTCGCGCACGCGGCCGAAATTGTCCTTCGCCGGGCCGAAGAAGACTCGATGCGCCGTCCACACGAGTCCACCCGTGACCACGACGGCGCCGGCGAGCGCGAGCACCGTGGCAACACGATGAGCCGGAAACGAACCGACAAAGAGCATGAAGTCGCCGACAAAGCCGGCAAGCAACGGTATGCCGATCACGGTGAAGACCGCGAACATCCAAAACGCCGCGAGCCGCGGCGCCTGCGCAACGAGTCCGCCGAGTGCGCGGATGCTGCGCGTGCGGGTTCGCTCTTCGAGCGAGCCGCCCATCAACGACAGCATCCCCATGGCGAATCCCTGGGCGACGATGAGCAGCACCGCACCCTCGAGGGCGATCGACGTCTGCGTGCCGACTGCGAGCAGCAGCAACGACACCTGCGCCACGTTGATGTAGCCGAGGAAGCGCCGCAGGTCGTCCTGCACCAGCGCGCCGAGCGACCCCCATGCGATCCCGACAACGGCAAGCCCCGTGATCAGCAGCGAGTACTGATGCGCTGCAGCGGGGAACTGACCGATGGCGATGCGCATGAGCGCGTACGCGCCGAGCTTGCTGACGACGCCCGACAACACGGCCGCGACACCGGGCGACGCCTCGGCCTGTGCGTCTATCAACCATCGATGCACCGGGAAGACGCCCAGGGCGATGCCGAACGCCGCAAGCGTGAGAAAGAACCCGGCTCCCGCCACCGGGCCGATCAGGCTCTGGAAATCGCTGCTCACGTCCGACGAGTGCTGCCCGGCACGCGCGATCACGAGCATTGCCGCGACGGCGAACAGTCCGAAGCTGGTCAGCGCAAACGCGAGGTAGCGATTGGCGGCGCGGAGTCGCGCCGGGCCTCCCCACACGCGCAGCAGCAGGTACAGCGGCACGATCTGCATGCCCCAGAAGATCAGGAAGAGCACGTAGTCCGCCGAGCACAGCACGCCGTTCACCGCCGTCTCCAGCAGCAGCATCAAGCCGATGTAGAGACGTACACGCTCGCGTATTCGCCACGAATGGAAGTACACGCAGAAGAAGAGCACCGTGCTCAGCACCAGCAGCACGAGCGAGATCCCGTCCGCCGCGAGGTGATACGACGAGTTGAAGGCGAACGAGCTCATCCAGTTGCGGTTCTCCTCGTTCGCGGTGCTCACACCGCCGCCCTCGGCGAGGCCTATCTGGATGAAGAGACCGAAGAACACGGCGAGGAACAGCTGCAGACCGCCGGCGAAGAGACCGACGCTGCGCACGCGGCCGCGCTGCTCGTCGGTGCGCTCCGGAAGGAGGATGACGACGAAGAACGCGACCAGGCTGATGAACACGATGCCCGTGAGCAGGATCGGCGGAAGCTCGATGCCCCCAGGCGTCGTGGTCGACGGTGACGTCGGGCTGGTGCCGGGCGCGCCGGGCTGTGGTTGTATCGGCAGCGGATTGCCGGGCGGGGCCGCCTGCGCCAGCGCGTGCCCCGCGCTGAGCAGCCACTGCA
>JBHEMA010000071.1:0-3702 GCA_046262795.1 Candidatus Dormibacteria bacterium
GCGGTACACGCCTCTCGATCCTCGCGGCGGTATGGACGGTCGCGATCATCGGCGTCGTCATGGTGACGGCACCCATTCGCGTACCGCGCGCGCTGATGGTGGTGCTGTACCTGCTCACGGGATGGATGGCGGTTGTCATCATCCCGGCGATTGCGACGCGCGTCGATGCCGGCGCGCTGACGCTGCTCGTGGGGGGCGGTCTCCTCTACTCCGCGGGCGCGGTCGCCTACGCGCTGCAGCGTCCGCGACTCTGGCCACGCGTGTTCGGCTATCACGAGGTCTTCCATCTGTTTGTCATCGCCGCCACGGCCCTCTTCTTCGCTTTCGTCGCCATCGCCATCACGCACGGCGCGCGCACATGAACGTGGATCGGCGGCGCCTCGGCAGCGTCGGCGGTTGAGTCGCATGAGCAGCTCGGGCGGCGAACCACAGCCGCTCTGGACCGACGTTGACGCGAATCTGGCGTCGCTGTTCGGCGCCGACGACGACGCCGTGCAGGAGGCGCTCGAACACAGCAGGCGTGAAGGCCTGCCCGAGATCGCTGTCGCGCCCGTGCAGGGCAAGTTGCTGTACATCCTCGCGCGCGCCATCGGTGCGCGACGCATCCTCGAGATCGGCACGCTCGGCGGGTACAGCGCCATCTGGCTGGCACGCGCGCTGCCGGACGACGGCGTGCTCATCACACTCGAGGCCGATGCGCATCATGCCGACGTCGCACGAGCGAACGTCGGCGGCGCAGGCGTGCGCAACGTCGAGGTGCGCGTCGGACGCGGGCAGGAGACGCTGCCGAAGATGATCGACGACGGTGAAGCGCCGTTCGACCTGGTCTTCATCGATGCCGACAAGGAGGGCTATCCCGACTACCTGCGCTGGTCACTGCAGCTGACGCACAGCGGCAGCCTGATCGTCGCAGACAACGTCGTTCGTCAGGGGCAGGTCATCGACGCGAGCAGCACGGATCGCAACGTCATCGGCATTCGTGAGTTCAACCGCCTGCTGGCGGAGGATCGCCGTGTCGGCGCGACGATCATCCAGACCGTCGGCGCCAAGGGTCACGACGGGCTCGCGTTTGCCGTCGTGCTCTGAACGCCGTTCCTCACCTGCGCATCGCGGACCAGCTGTGCGTACTCGTCGACCAGCTCGCGCCCGTGCTGCTCGTCCGCGACGCTCGCGACGATGTGGTATGCGGGCTCATCAGGATCCGGTCGCACCAGCACAAAGCCGTCGTCCACGAACACCTTGATGCCGTCGACGAGGTCGACCGCGTGCTCACGGTGCCCGTCGAGCAGCTTGCGCATGACGCGGCCTTTCGCCTCCCACGGACAGAACTCGGTCGTCGTGAGGTACGCAGCTTGCGGCAGGGCCTCGCGCGCCTCGTGCAGCGTCACGCCGGTGGTGGCGCGCAGCTCGAGCAGCTTGATAAGTGTGTACATGGCGTCGAACGCCGCGAGGTAGTACGGCCACACGAATCCGCCGTCTCCGTCGGTGGCGAGGCACGTGCCGGGTGTCGCTGCGGCGCGCAGGACCGCTGCGGGATCCGCGGCGGTGGCGGAGAATGTGCCGCCGGCATCCCGGATCAGCGTGGCGATCCAATCGGGCGTGGCAGCGGGCGCCAGCACGATGCCGGGTCGCGATCGCAGCCACCACGACGCGAGCACGGCGAACGTCTCGTGCGGCGTCATGACGGTGCCCGAGTCGTCGATGACGACGAGACGCTCGCCCGTCGCTCGCAGCATGCAGCCGACGTCCGCCTGCACCGTGCGGCTGATCAGCGCCGTCTCGTCGGGAACGACGTGGTGATGGCCGCCCTCGCGCAAACCGGCGTTGAGCGGCACGACGTTGATACCGAGCCGGCTGAGGACACCGGGCAGCATCACTGACGCCTCGCTGTAGTCGTAGTCGACCAGCAAACGCAGTCCAGCCTCGCGGATCGCGTCGACGTTGATCGATGCGAGGAGATGCTGGCAGTACGCGGGAATGGCATCGTGATACTCGATGTCGCCCATCTCGTAGAACGCCGCGCGACGAAAATCCTCACGGAAGAGCAGATTCTCGAGCCGGCGCTCGCTGCGCTTGTCGATCTGCAGGCCGTCCGCATCGAAGAACCGAATGTCAGCGCTGCGCTGATCCAGGGGTGAGGCGATCACCTGGATCGCAGCGTTGGTGCGCGCGTCGCGCGTGGCGAACTGGATCAACGGCACCGGTAGCTCCTGCACGTCGAAGACGGTGGCGCCGGCGCTGACGACCCCACTCACGATGGCGCGTTTGATCATGCGCGAGGTGCGCGCGTGATCACGCCCCACCGCAACGCGAGCGCCCTTGGGCAGCGTTGCCCCGAACGCAGCGCCGAGCCGCGCGCAGAACTCGGGGGTCAGCTCGACGTTGATGAGCCCGCCCATGCCGTACGACGAGAACAACCCGCGACGCCACTCGCCGGCCCAGATGATCGACTCGTTCACCGTCGAACCCGGTTCGATGTCCTTGTTCGGCCAGATCTTCACGCCGGCGCGAATGCGCGAGCCGTGCCCGACCACGCAGTCGTCGCCGATGACGGTGTTCTCCTCGACGAACGTGTTGTTCTTCAAGGTCACGTTGCGGCAGACGATCGCCTGTCGCAGGCGGCACGCCTCGCCGATGTACGAGTGCGGCCACACCACGCTGTTGCTGACCTTCGAGTGATCGTCGACGATCGAGTATTTGTCGATGATGACACGATCATTGAGCCACGCGCCCGCCTTCAGCTTGACCTCGTCACCGACGAACGCCGGGCCCTCGATCTGCACTCCGAGCCCGAACTCGACGCCGTCGCCGATCCACACCTGACCCTCGCGCCTACCGGGGATGTGACAGCGCACACGCCCCTCGAGGGCGTCCCAGTTGGCCTGCAGGTACGACTGGATCGAGCCGATGTCGCACCAGTAGTCGTCGACGACCATCCCGCGCAGGGATTCGCCGCGCGTCAGCATCGAAGGGAAGACGTCCTGCGACCAGTCCGCGGGCGTGTCCGCAGGGATGTGTTCCAGCACATCGGGTTCGATGACGTAGATGCCGGTGTTGGCGTGGTCGCTGAACACCTCGCCCCACGACGGTTTCTCCAGGAAGCGCTTGACGTTGCCGTCGTCATCGGTGACGACGACGCCGTGCTCGAGGGGGTTCGGCACCTGGTGCAGGACGATGGTGGACATCGACTCGCGCTCGCGGTGCTCACGTACGACTGCGGTGAGGTCGAGGTCCGTCAGCGCGTCGCCGCTGATGACGAGAAACGTGCTGTCGAGCAGATGCGCGGCGTTGCGCACGCTCCCGGCCGTGCCGAGCGGCCGGTCCTCGACCACGTACTCGATCTCGACGCCGAGGTCGCAGCCGTCACCGAGGCCGTTGCGCACGTCGGCGCCGAGGTAGGCGAGGGCGGATACCATTCGTGCCAGGAGGTGCAGCCGGTGAAAGCCGTGGTCATGGCGGGCGGCGAGGGTTCCCGGCTGCGCCCGCTCACCAGCCGCTACCCCAAGCCGCTGGTCCCGGTCGTGGGGACGCCAGTCATCGAGCACATCCTCCGGCTGCTGCGCGAGCACGGCATCACGCAGGTGGTGGTGACCCTCGCCTACCTCGGCGCCGACGTGCGCAACCGCCTCGGTGACGGCAGCGACCTCGGCGTCGACATCGAGTACGTGGTCGAGGACCGGCCGCTCGGCACGGCCGGGAGCG
>JBHEMA010000072.1:0-3725 GCA_046262795.1 Candidatus Dormibacteria bacterium
GAGCACCAGTCCGGTAACGGATGACGGTGCCGCCGGTGGCCACAACGGGACAAGCGCGACAGGTTCTGGCGACACGGGCAGCGCGTCCGGCGACGACGGCACAAGTCGAACCGGCAGCACGAACGGTGCGGCCGCCCAAAACGACGGGTCGGGGTCTTCTAGGGACGGCTCGAACGATGGTGGCTCGGCGTCGACATCGACCTCCGGCGGCACGCCGTCGACGTCGGGCAGCGACGGTGGAACATCGAGCGGGTCCGGTGACACCAGCGCCTCGTCGACCTCCCCATCGACGAGCGGTTCCATGACGTCCGGCGACGGCTCGAGCGGATCGGATGGTTCCTCCCTATCCGGCGGCTCGAACGGCTCAGACGGAGGCGGTGGTTCCTCGGACGGCGGGACGTCTGGGCACTGACGGTGGCGCCGTCGTCGTCGTCCTTGACGAGCGACAGATGAGCCATGAAACTTCGGCGCAGCGCCGTGCCGCCGTTGAGCTGAGCGCCATTTGATGGCGCGGCTATCCCGTCCATATCAACGCGGCGGGTGAACCATTCGGGCGGTCCTTCGTTGGTTTCGCCACTGTTCCTGTTGATTTTCATGCCTACCACCGTACGTGGACGAGCGCGTGCGATTCTCAGGCATGCCCTTGGGCGCCGCGTGACGCGCGTTCGAGGTTCATGACCGCTCCCAGCAGCGACAGGTGTGACAGCGCCAGCGGAAAGTTACCGGCGAGCTCGTCGCGCTCCGGATCGAACTCTTCGGCCAGCAACCCGAGGTCGTTCGCACAGCTGGTGACACGCGCGAAGAGTTCCTCGGCCTCCTTGAGCCGGCCCATCTGAGCCAGCGCGTCGACCAGCCAGAAACTGCAGACGAGAAACGCCCCCTCATCCTCGCCGAACTCGGACTCCGTCCCGACATGCCGGTACACCAGCCCCTCGCGCATCAGGTGCCGTTGCACCGCAGCGACCGTGCTCACGACGCGCGCATCCGTTGCCTTCACCATGCCCGTCAATGGAACTGTGAGACCGGATGCGTCGAGGACGTCATCGTCCAGCGCCTGGGTGAACGCGCCGAGACGCGTATTGAATCCGCGCTCGAGCACGTCACGCTTGATCCGCCGGCGCGCGCGTAGCGCTGCATTGCGACGCGCGGCACCGAGTCGCAGCGATGAATCCATGCGCAGCGCCCGATCGAGCGCGAGCCAGCACATCACCTGGGAGTACAGATAGCGCTTCGGGCGCGACCGCGACTCCCAGATGCCGGCGTCAGCATCTTCCGAATGGGCCAGCACATGGTCTACGACCGGCAGGAGAATCCCGCGGCGGGCTCGGGGCAGGGTTTTGTCCTGTTTCCACGCCGCAAACGCGGCTTCCATCACCTCACCGTAGACGTCGAGCTGGTTCTGATCGGCAGCCGCATTCCCCACTCGCACCGGACGCGACGAGCGATATCCGTCGAGGCCGGCAAGCTCATGTTCCGCGACATCCGATTGACCATCGACGCGGTACAGCATCTGAAAATCGGACGGGATGCACTGGCAGCTCCGATCGAGCCAGTCCATGAAGTCGTCCACCTCGCGCACGAAGCCGAGCTGATGCAGCGTGTCGACCAACACTGACATGTCGCGCAACCAGGTGAACCGGTAATCCCAATTCAGAGAACCGCCTTCGGCTTCGGGCAGCGACGTGGTCGGCGCTGCAACGAAGGCTCCGCTGGGCGCGTACTGCAGCAGCTTGAGCACGAGCGCAGAGCGCCGTACCAACGGCGCGTAACGTCCCTCGTAGTTGCATTGCGCCAACCACGTGCGCCAGTAGCTGTCGGTGGCATCACGAAGGGCGGTCGCGTCCAACCACGACGTCCGGTCAGGCGGCTTTGAACCGGCGTCGTAGAGAGCGAGGACGGCGGTGGCGCCGACCGCGAGCGTGCCGCGGCATTGCACGCCCGAAGCCGCTGCATCAACCGTGAACCCCTCAGGTAGCTGTGCCACGAATCGGTGACCTCCCTGAGAACAGGTCAGCCATCCCGCCCGTTCGATCAACAGCTTCGCGTCTGCGGCGGTTCCACCGTCGCCGATGACCAACTCGATGCGCCACTCGAGCGAGCCACGCACCGGTTGCACCATGCGAACAAGCCGCGGGAGTATTCGAGACCGGCGGCGGGATGTGTCGAGCGTGACCGGCATGAAGTCATAGACAAGCGCCTCGTTGCGGCCATTCATCCACGTCGTCTCGAGGACGTTGGAGTCGGTGCGATATCGACGTGACGCCGTACAGCCCTCCGGCGCAACCAGCAGGTGGCCGCCGTGGTCCCAATCGATCAGGCGGCCGAACACCCAGTCGCTGTCGAACCGAGGCAGGCACAGCCAGTCGACGGCCCCGTCACGATGAACGAGCGCCGCGGATTGCATATCGCCGATGACCCCGTAGTCGTCGATCGGCGGGTACCGAGCCCACGCCACGCTTGATATATAGACTCCCGCGGGGCATGTGGTGATCCGGCGCTGGTTCTTTCGCTTTGCCTATCGCGGCCGGCCGCGCTGGGATACCGGCGTCACGCCGCCCGAGCTGATCGAGCTCGTTGAAGGAGATTCAGCGCTCGCACCGGGTCGGGCGCTCGACCTCGGCTGCGGGACCGGCACCAACGTGATCTACCTCGCCAAGCACGGATGGGATGCGACCGGCGTTGATTTCGTGCCGGCTGCAGTTCACGCCGCGCGACAGAAACGGCGCTTGACAGGTGTCAGAGCTGAGTTCGTCGCCGGTGACGTCACGAGGCTCAATGAGCTCCCCATCACTGGACCGTTCCAGTTCGTGCTCGACATCGGGTGCTTTCATGGCATCCCATCGGCGCGGCGCGCGGGCTACGCCAGGGGTGTTGCCACGCTGACCGCGACGGGAGCCACCATGCTGATGTTCGGCTTCGAGCACCCACCACCCGCTGTCGTGATGCGTCGTGGCTTCGGTATCAACGCTCCCGAGCTGCGCCGGGTGTTCGGAAGCGATTTCGAACTCGCCGGCGTACAACCGGGAACCGAACCGTCGCCGGGCGTCGAGCTCCATCCCGCCTGGTATCGGTTGAGGCGCCGCTGACACTTGCGAGGTACGGTTCCGGTGTGATTCCGATCATCCCGAGCAACCGCATACCGCTGCTGTTTCTCTTTCTCGCCCTGATCATCACGTTCGTGACGACCCGTCTCGTGACGGCGCGGATTCGCAGCGGCGAAGGCGATCTGCACAACTGGAGCATCGGCGGTGTGCACGTGCATCACCAGGTGTTCGGCATCGTCATCATGCTGATCACGGGGTGTCTTGAGTTCACGTATGCACCAGGCGGTGTCGGCACAGACATCCTCGCTGCTTTCTTCGGTATCGGCGCTGCGTTGACGCTCGACGAGTTCGCACTATGGTTGCGGCTCGACGATGTGTACTGGTCGGCGCAGGGCCGCGAATCCATCGATGCGGTGTTCATCGCGGTCGCCATCACCGGGCTGCTTCTGGTCGGTGCGACCCCATTGGACCTTTCGCAAGCCGACGGTACGCCACGCCTCACCGTGACAGTGGCACTCGTCGTCAACCTCGTGCTCGTCGTCGTCACCTTTCTCAAAGGCAAGCCGATCCTCGGAGCGCTCGGTCTGATGGTGCCGACGCTGGCGTTGATCGGCGCCATCCGGCTGGCCAAACCGGAGTCGCAATGGGCCCATCGCCGGTATCGGTCCGGGTCAGCCAGAC
>JBHEMA010000073.1:0-6298 GCA_046262795.1 Candidatus Dormibacteria bacterium
CCGCGCACACCGTCGAAGTAATCGTTGGCGTAGTTGACGCCGATTTGCATGGCGATGCCGACGAGCAACGCGAGCAGCGTGCGCGGCAGGTTCACCGCGTCACGCCCGACCGACGCCGCGCCCAGGCCGACAGGCACGACCACCGCGACGAGCGTGCGCGGACGCGCTCCGAGGATCCACATGGATACGCGGCTGCGCTGCGGCGCAGCCTGTGCGATCACGGCCGGCGCGGGAAGCGGCCGAAATCCGGTTTGCGCTTCTGCACGTACGCGTCGCGCCCCTCCTGGGCTTCGTCGCTCATGTAGAAGAGGAGCGTCGCGTCGCCCGCCAGCTGCTGCACGCCGGCGAGTCCGTCGCTGTCTGCGTTGAAGCCCGCCTTCAACAAACGCAAGGCGAGCGGGCTCATCTCCAGCATGCGCTTGCACACCGCGACCGTTTCGTTTTCGAGCTCCCCCACAGGGACGACACGATTCACCAGTCCCCAGCGCTCCGCCGTCTCAGCGTCGTACTGCTCGCAGAGAAACCAGATCTCCTTGGCGCGCTTCACTCCGATGGTGCGCGCGAGCAGACCCGAACCGTAGCCCGCGTCGAAGGAGCCGACCTTCGGTCCGGTCTGACCGAACCGCGCGTTGTCTGCCGCGATCGTGAGATCGCACACCAAATGGAGCACGTGACCACCACCGATGGCGTATCCGGCAACCATGGCAACGACCGGCTTCGGAAGGCGACGGATCTGCACCTGGAGATCGAGCACGTTGAGACGGCCGATCCCCTTGGGGTCTTTGTAACCGTCATCACCGCGGACGCGTTGATCGCCGCCCGAGCAGAACGCCTCGTCGCCCTCGCCGGTGAGGATGATCGCGCCGATATCAGGATCGTCTCGCGCCTGCTCGAAGGCACGCGACAGCTCGAAGAGCGTCGTCGGACGGAAGGCGTTCCGCACCTCGGGCCGGTTGATCGTGATCTTCGCGATCCCGTCGCCGGTCTCGTAGCGAATGTCCTGCCACTCCCCCGCCGCCGTCCACTGCACGTCCTGGATCGTACCGTGCTGTTCACGACGGCCCGCTCGACGCATACGCTCCGAACATGACGTCGCAACTTCCCAGCTTGCGCGCCGGTGACGTCGTCGCTGCCGCGCTGGCGCCCGGGCCCGAGTGGGTGGGTCTGCTGCGGGCGACATGGGACGCGCGAGCAGCACTCCTGCCCATCGACAACCGGCTGCCGCGTGCGGAACAGCAGCGTCTCGTCTTGCAGAGCCGGCCGACCGTCATCGTCACAGGCGACGATGTGCGCCGAGTCGAGGGAGTCGCGGCCGTTGACGATGTCGCGATCATCGTTGCCACGTCGGGCACCACGGCCACGCCGCGTCTCGTCGAGCTCACTCGCAACGCCGTCACGGCGTCGGTGACCGCGTCTGCGCAGGTGCTTGGAGCGACTTCTGACGACCCATGGCTGTGCTGCATCCCCGTGGCGCATATCGGCGGTCTCCTCGTGCTGCTGCGCGAGGGCATCCTCGGCGCGCGTGTCACGGTGCACCGGCACTTTGATGCCGACGCCGTCGCGCGCGCCACCGACATCCGCTTCACGTCGCTCGTGCCGACGCAGCTGCGCCGCCTCGTCGACGGCCGCCATAACATCGAACACCTCCGCGGCGCACTCGTCGGTGGCGCTTCGCTCGGCGAGGAACTTCGTGCACGCGCCGTGGACATGACGCGCATCGTTGCGACATACGGGCTCAGCGAATCATGCGGTGGCGTCGTCTACGACGGCGTTCCCTTGCCGGGCGTTGACGTGCGCATCGCGAACGGCGACGAGGTGCAGCTCCGCGGCCCGACACTGATGCGCGGTTACCGCTTCGACGAAGATGCGACGGCGGCAGCGTTGACGCATGACGGGTGGTTGCGCACCCGCGATGCTGGTGAGCTACAGGACGGCCGCCTCCGCGTGCTCGGCCGCATCGACGATGCGATCACGACTGGCGGAGAAACGGTGTGGCCGCTGGAGGTCGAGAGCGTGCTCGTCGAACATCCTGATGTTCGCGAGGTTGCGATCGCAGCGCGTCACGACGCGGAATGGGGTGAGCGCGTCGTCGCGTTCGTCGTCCCGAGCCACGCGCACGAACCGCCAGCGATCGAGACGCTGCGCACGTTCGTTGCAGAGCGGATCGCCGCATACAAGGCGCCGCGCGAACTCGTCGTCGTCGATCACCTGGACAGAACGTCGCTCGGCAAGATCCGCCGCGATCGTCTCACGCAGTCGCGTCCCTCAATGCTCTAATCGACCGTCATGGGAACGGGGCAGGGCCGCACGGCGCTGACGACGGGCGCCAACTCGGGCATCGGGCTTGCCACTGTTATCGAGCTCGCTCGCCGTGGCTTTCACTCGGTCGGCAGCGTGCGCTCGGCGGCGAAGGCGCGGCAGGTGCATGCGGCCGCGCGCAAGGCCGGTGTCGATGTGGACACCGTGACGCTCGACGTCACCGACGCCAAACGCTGCCGGCAGGTGATCGGTCAGCTCGCGCCGTACGCGCTGGTCAACAACGCCGGTATCAGCAATCTCGGCGCGGTGGAGGATGTCTCCGACGCTGACGCGCGCGAGCAGCTCGAGATCATGCTGCTGGCGCCGATGCGGCTGGCGCGACTCGCCATTCCGCACATGCGCGAGCAGCACGGCGGACGCATCGTCAACATCTCGTCGGTCTACGGGATCATGACAACGCCGCTGTCGGGCTGGTACCAGGCGTGCAAGCACGGGCTCGAGGCTGTCTCCGATGCCCTGCGCATGGAGGTGGCGCGCGACGCAATCAAGGTGATCCTGGTGCAACCTGGCGGCTTCGACACGGGCATCTGGGACAACGGCGCCGAGGCCGTGCAGCGGCGCGGCAGCAGCCGCTATCGCACCGCGTATGAGCGCACGTTACGTGGAGTCGAATTGACGCGTCCCATCATGGGCGCCCGGCGCAGGCCGCACGCGTGATCGCCGGCGCGGTGACGTCGTCACGCCCGCGCAATCGCTACCTCATCGGCTACGACGCGCAGATCGCACGCATGTATGGGCGCGTCGTGCCCGAGGCTGTCCGCGACCGCGTGTATCGAGTCTCGTTAGGTCTGTAGGCCCGCGCGGCAATGTACGAGGAGCGGATCGCCTCCCCTCGTCGCTTTTTCACATATGTCCGGTGATGCGCAGGATGTTGGCGACCGGCGCCACGAGACTCGTCAGCGCAAAGAGCAGGATGACGATGCGACGCATGCGCCAGCGCAGTCGCATGAGCAGCAATGCGAAGAGCACGAACACCGCGATCCCCATCTTGAACAGATACGCAAGCACGGGCTGCGCGCTGACCAGTCCGCCGAGGAACGGATTGGCTTCGCTGAATCGTCCGGTGCTGAGCGCGTACATGGTTGTCGCAGCGTCGAGCAGCTGCGTGAAGACGAACACGATGACAAGCGCGATCGTGTCGCGGTACGAAAACAGGTGGCGCAGCCAGCCGCGGTGACTGCCGAGCGCGGCCGCATGCCTCGACGAGAGCGAGCTCCGCGGGACGCGCCGTCCGACCAGCTCGACGGTATCCCTGGCGGGCGCCGTTTCGGCCACAAGCGGCAATGCTTGCTCTTCCGTCGCGACCTGTTCGGTCATTCGCTCCTCCGTCCTGCCCATCGGCGAGCCGCCCCCTCTACAGTGATGCAAACGCGTCAGAGCTTGCAAGCTTGCGCTGAGGGTCGGGGGCTCGGCCACGCGGACCTACACTCGAGCGATGGTCGGCGTGATCGTGGTCATCTGCCTCGCACTGGCGATGGGCGCCCTGATCTGGTGGGGCGTCGCGCAGCCGCCGACGCGGCCACGCCCCGACAGCCGCTACCGCGGGCGCACCTATATGTCAGTGCACCGCCGGTTGCAACGGCGCCGCCACGGGCGCTGACCTCACCGGTGGTTGTAGAGCTCGATGCTCCAACGCCACTCGCTCTGATCGTCGGCGTTCCACCAGCGCTGCAGGATGCCCACCTCCCCACCGGCGAGGATCACCGGGCGCCCCACGTCGTCGTCTCGCGGCCAGATGTCCTCGCGGGATATCGCATCACCCTGGCGGTGCAGCCTGGCCATCGGCGAGCCGATCGTCCGCTTGAGGCCCCGGCCGCGGGCCAGCAACGCGCCGCCATCGTCGACGACGTCGACCGACAGCTCTTCGGGCGCGGCGTGCACGAGCACGACGTCAGCCGGCGCGATCCTGCCGCGCGCGAAGCTGATGCCCAGCGAAGCCACGCCGGCGATCCAGAGGTCCCAGACCTCCGCTGACTGAGTGGCCAATTCGCCTACAATTTTTGCCGAACGAGGGAGGGCGCGAGTCAAGCGGCAGGCCCCACGCAAGGACCACATAGGAAGGGACACACGCCATGGGTGGACGAACGACACGAACTCTCTGTGCGGCGGGCGGCGCACTCACGATCGCCGCCGCCGGAACCATAGCCGGACCTCGTTCGGCCGGTGCCGCCGCACCGACCTACTCGATCAACAAGGTCGGCGCCTATGGCGGCGAACCGTCGCTCACGGCAGGGCCGCTCACACCGACGATCGGCACGCCAGGCGAGCTGTACGAAGCCTCGCTGCAAGCGGCGAAGGCATACCGGTCGAGCACGCAGGGGACCTCATGGGTCGGCGGTGCGACCAACGCATACTCAAACACCGGTGACGACTGCCTCAGCACGGACCAGTCCGGCGCACTCTATCTGTGCAATCTCACCATCACTGGGCCGCAGAATTCGCCACTCAACGGGGACGTCTACAAGTCGGTCGATCAAGGCGACCATTGGACGCACAGCACTGGCGTGATGTTCGGGACCAACACCATGTGCACGCTGCAGTCGTCCAGCTGCAACCCATTCGGCGTCGACCGCGACTGGGTCGATGCATGGATTCCGAACACCCTGCCGGCTGCGCAGCAGGACACCAACCACGCCGAAGTGGCGCTCATGTACCACGACTTCTACGGGCCCAGCCACATCTGGGTGAACATCTCCAACGACGGCGGCGCGAACTTCGGTGGCGCCATCGACGTCCTTTCGCACCTGAACCCGTCCGCCGGTGCTGCGGGTGCGCTCGCCTTGGCGGACACTGCATGCAGCACGGTTCCGTCGAACGTCAAGATCGCCAAGGGCGGACCGCATCAGGGACGGATCTACGTCGCCTGGATCGCGGCCGACCCGAGCAGCTTCGGCACCGGGTGCAACCTGAGCCAGGCGCAGGCGTTCCACAACCTGTTCGTCGCATGGTCGGACGACGGCGGCAACACGTGGACGCCGCAGCTGGCGTACGACGCTGGAGTGTTCCATGACTCGTCGACGCCATTCGTCGGCTTCACCATCGACAACCAGGGCAACCCGTACTTCGGTTTCGACGTGGAGAACCCGAACTACTCGCCGGCGACCTGCGCCGTGCCGAACAACCCACAGACCGCGAACTGCGAGTACGACATGTACGTCGTGTGGTCCAAAGATGGCGGCCCGACATGGGACGGCGGCGGCGTCACCACGCCGGGGGAGACCGGTGCCGCGCTCACCGCGTTGCGGGTCAACACCGACACCGGCACGCACTTCTTCCCCGCCATCGACGCCCTCAACCCGGGGCAGGTGGCGGTTGCCTATCTCGAGACCTCGGACATCATTCCGACCGACGCGAGCGGCAAGCAGCATCCGGGTGGATGCTTCTCGACCACGGGGACGTGCACGTCGACCGATCAGTGGTACCTCCACGGCGCAGTCTCGAGCGACCTGCTCAACACCAACGGTTCCGTGAACCTCGCACCGCACTGGGACCAGACGCAGATCACCCCCAGTCCGATGCACCAGGGCGACATCTGCAACCTCGGCATCGCGTGTCCGCCGACGGCGAACCGGCACCTGGCTGACTTCATCCAGACGGCGATCGATCCGGTGACCGGCTGTCAGCACATCGCCTACGCCGACGACAAGACGACCAACGAGCTCGATTCCGCGAATCAGACGAGTGGCTGTCTGGCGACAGTCGCCGCGGACACACCCGAGATGCCGCTCGTGGCGCTCGGCCCGGCCGTTGCAGCAGCGGCGCTGGTCGGGTGGCGACTGCGCCGCCGGCGCCTGGGCACTGACCTCACCAGCTGATCGTCCCTTCCTGACGGCGGGCGGCACGCACGCGGGTGTGCCGCCCGCTTTCTTTTGCTCGGAACGACGTGATAGCCTCCTCCGCGAGGGCTTCAGTGGTGGGGCCACGAGTTCAGGATGGGGCGACGCATGACGGTGGCGATTCGATCGAGGCGGGTGGTGAC
>JBHEMA010000074.1:0-5514 GCA_046262795.1 Candidatus Dormibacteria bacterium
GCGCTATATCGACTGGGACCTGCGCGACCCGATGGACCTGACGATTGCAGAAGTTCGCGAGATTCGCGACGACATCGGGCGGCGGGTGACGGCGCTCGTCGCGGAGCTCGACGCTCCTTGCTGAGTCGTTCTCAGGCGGCCCGGGGTCGCGCGCCGACGCCCGCGGGGCTCGCCGCCGTGTTGAGCATGTGGTTGCGATACGCGAACGCTGCGACGGCGATCGATATACCGACGCTGAACGTGAGCGGCGTGCCGAAGGGCACTCGCGTGAGCAGCTCCATCGCGGCGCCGGCGATACCAGCGAATGGCAACGTGAACGCCCACGCAATCAGGATGTTGCGGGCAACGCCCCACCGCAGCGCGCGAAAGTGACGCACGGCGCCGGCTCCGAGCACAGAGCCGGTGATGGTGTGCGTCGTCGACACCGGAAAGCCGAGAAATCCGGTGATGCCGAGCAGCGTCGCGGTTGACGCTTCGGCCGAGAATGCTTCGTATGGCTCGAGCTTGGTCACTCGCCGCCCGAGGGTCTGAATGATGCGCCAGCCTCCCGTGTAGGTACCGAGCGCCATAGCTGTCGCGGCGCTGACGATGACCCAGATCGGGACGTGAAACTTGCTCGCCGGCTGCCCCGCGATCAGCGCCAGCGCGATGACTCCCATCGTCTTCTGTGCGTCATTGGTGCCGTGGGTCAACGCGACGAATCCTGCTGAGACGACCTGCAGACGCAAGAAGACTGTACGCATCCGTGCGGGCATCTGTCGCCGCAGCAGCCACAGCAGGACGAACAGGATGAGCGCCGCAAGCAGGAGACCGAACAGGGGCGACAGCAGCGACGGCAGCAGCACCTTGGACCAGAAGCCGCCGACCTGGAGGACTCCGAATCCCTTCGACGTGATCGCCGCTCCGATGACGCCGCCGATGAGCGCATGACTCGAACTCGTCGGCAGTCCCATCAGCCACGTGAGCAGGTTCCACGCGGTGGCGCCGATGACCCCTGCGAGCACGACGCTCAACGTGATGCCCGTCGGCGTGATGATGCCCTGAGCGACTGTCGCCGCGACCTTGAGCGAGATGAACGCGCCGGCGAAGTTGAGCAATCCCGCGAAGACGACCGCGATCCGCGGAGGTAGCGCGCGAGTGGAGACGGTCGTCGCGATGGCGTTGGCCGAGTCGTGGAACCCGTTCGTGAAGTCGAAGAACAGCGCGACAGCAACGATGGCGGCGAGCTCGAAGTTCAGATCCTTCTCCTCGATCAAGAGAGCAGCGAACGTCGCCTCGTTAATTACAGGAGCCGCCGGTGGCGGCAGGTTAAGAGGTCGTTATGTCGACGCGGCGCAGTCTCGTGTCGGCGGCCTCGGATTTCGCTCGACCTGTTGCAAGCAGGGGGCGCGCCGCCCGTACCAGCTGACGAGCGACCTCGAAGAGGTCGTCAGCGGCCTTCGCGGCGGGGTCGAGGTGGTCCAGCAGCTCCATGCCGAGGTAGACGGCGACAATGGCTCGAGCCGCTTGCGCGGGTGGAATCACTGTGTCGAGCGCGGTGCCGGCGATGAGCCGGCGAATCGTCTCCTGCGCGAAGCGCGTCCACGGCTCCAGGCAACGCACCATTTCAGGACCGAGCTCCGGGACAGACGATGCGCCCGCGACGAGCTCCGCCAGCACCGTGATGTGACCTTCCTTCACATCGACGGCATATTGCTTCTGCGCTACCGCAAGCGCTTGCGAAAGATCGTTCGCTGTGTCCACCGCATCCCGGTATTGATCGAGCCGCTCGGCGCTCACGCGCTCGAGCGCAGCCACCATCGCATCGAGAACGCTGCCGTAGTGGTAGAAGATCAGCGCCTGGTTGAACCTGCCGTGTCGGGCGATCGACCGTGCGCTGGTGCCCGCGAACCCTTCTTCGCGAAGACTCGTGATCGTGGCCGACACGATGCGTTCCGGGGTGCTGGCGGTACGCGCTCGGGATCCGCTCATGCAACCGCTGACGCCGGGCCACAGCGGCGCAACTTCGTGAGCGACGCATGCACGTCGTCGCACGCATGCACCAGTGGCACGTCGTGTGCGACGCGGAGACCAGTAGCGTTCAGCAGCCGCACGTCGAGGTCGCTCGCAGCTGCACGGTGAAGGTGCCACGGCGGATGCTCCACACGTGCTTCAGCCAACCCGAACGGCGTCGACGTGTACAACCGCCATCGCGCCGTGAGGAAGTGCTCGAGTGCAGTGATGTCGTGTGGCTCAATCGATGTACCGACCTCAACGCACGCTCGCATCGACGCTCCGCGATTCGGCCCCTCGATTCGCCAGCTCGCGTACGAGCGCACGTCGCGGTCCGAGCGCACCGCCATGACAGCTGTCCGGTACGGCAGCCAGTACGTGAGCCGCGCACCCCATATCGCCAAGCGACGCGGAGCGTCGAGCGAAAAGAACCAAATGCCGGGGTTGCCACCGGGACCGACGACGTAGGTGCGCACGTTGACTTCGGGAAACACGCCGATCCATGGAAGCACGGGGCCGCGAGGAAGGCGCACGCGCAGCAGGAACGGAACCATGGTCACCCACGCGTAGCCGTCGAAGGTGTGGGGCTCCAAACCGCGGGGCAGGAGCCGTGCGAGGGCGGATCGTCGCAGCGGCCAGTGCAGGAAGCTCAGCTGCAGCCAGTCCTGGTCCATGAATGGACGCGGCACCGGCTCTGGGCACACGGCGTTGAGCATGTGCTTTGAGCATACGCTCAAGCACTACGGCAAGAGGGCTCCACACGGGGAGCGGTACACCCGCTGCTTCAAGGACCCGAGGAGCGTCGGAGCGAAGACGTCGGCGAATATCCCTACAGCAGCGCGACGCGCGACCGGCGCCGGCCTAACGCGAAGACGCCGGCGGCAGCGACGCCCGCAAGCGGCAGGAGTACGCCGAGCGGCACGTCAGGTGCGTTCGTCGCGGGCGGCGAGAAGTTGCCCACGACAGCATCGGTCCATGTGGCGCCGCCGTCGTTGCTGCACGTGATGATGCCTGCTGTCCCGCTGGCGTTGACCGGTGCGGTCAAGCCCGCCGTGCAGACGTCGGTGATGCTTCCGGCGGCGACGTCTCTGAATCCTTGCGCACTCTGCGACGGCGCAACCACTGTCCAGGCGGCGCCGCCATCCGTCGTATGGAAGAGCTGGTTCGTGTCGGTTGTCGCCCAGCCATGCGATGCATCCGCAAACGACAGCGACGAGACTTCGTCAACGCCGCTAGCCGAAGGCAGCGTTTGCGTCGTCCACGTCGCGCCGCCGTCCGTGGTATGCAACATCACCGGAGTCGCGCCTGAACCATCGGAAGCGAGGCTGTCCGCACCGATCCACCCGTCACTGATACCTACGAAGGAAACAGCAAGCACGTCGCTCACCGCGCTCGGAAGGGTCTGCTGCGTCCAGGTCGTTCCGGCGTCAGTGGTGACGAGTACCAGCGGCGGGTAATTACCAGAGCCATCGGGATGGTCGCCGATCGCCCAGCCGTGCGTTGAGTCGGCGAAATCGATGCTCGAGACGTACACGTTGGAGGGGAAGGTCAAGTTCTGCCAGCTGGCTCCCCCGTCACTGGTCGACGCCAACGCCGACGAACCGTCGGGGTGTCCTCCCGAGACCCAGCCGTGCAACGTGTCCGGGAAGCTGACGTCGGACCAGGTGACGGTGGTTCCGTTGGGCGCACCGGCAACGGGTGCCCAGTTCGCACCGCGATCGTTCGACTCCAAGAGTCGTCCATCGGCAGCCCAGCCGTGCAGTGCATCCGGCAGGGCCATCGCTCGCACGGAGCCCAGCGGGGAGCCCGGCGTCGACGACGCTGACCACGACTGACCTGCATCCGCCGACGCTCCGGCGACGTCGCCGCCGCACGTGTCGCTTCCGCCCACAGCGCCGTCCGAGCTATGCATCGCGATGGCGTACAGCGCGCCGACTCCAGCCGGCGACGGGGGCGCTAGCTGATCCGACCATGTCGCGCCGTCACTCGTCGCGACGATTGCGGCTGTCGAGTCAAAACACGCTGACCGGCCGGTGGCGATGACGTCCGTTGGACTGAACGCCTTGACACTCATCAGATCGCCCATGTCGCGTGGCAGCGTTCCGACCTGCGACCACGTCGTGCCGGCATCGGTCGTGTGCAGGACCTCTGCGCCGCTACCAACGGCCCAGCCGTCCGTAGCACTGTCAAAGGACACGTCGCGCAGCGACGATGTCCCGGCGACCCGCGGGAACGTCCACGACACGCCACCGTCACTCGTGGTCGCGAGCAGCGGTCGATCGTTATACGCGGGCGTACCAACGGCCCAGGCGTGTTGATTGTCGATGAATTGAATCGCCGTCAACTCACCGTATTCGTTGTTGAAGTCCGTTTCCGTCCAGCTCGCTCCGCCATCCGACGTCGAAAGGATCGCTGGGTGACCTTGGTTGGGGCACAGCTCGACGATGCACCCCGCAATCCATCCGTGCTGAGCATCGGTGAACCGGACCGTCGCGCCCCAGAACTGGTTGCTCTGAGGAAGACTCGATGCCGTCCAGCTCGCGCCTCCGTCGTTGGTCGCAAGCAGCGTGCCACCGCTCTGCAGGGCCCAGCCGGTTTGCGCGTCGAGGAAGTCAAGCGAGTACACGGCACTGCCGCCGCCATTCGGTAGCGGTTCACTCGACCACGTCGCTCCGGCGTCAGTCGTGCCCAGAACCACCGCACCGGCATTGTTCGACCAACCGCTGATCCAGCCGTCGTTGCTGTTGAGGAACACCACGGACAGCAGCGAGGGTGTCCCCGATGGCAGCTGCACCGCCGTCCAGTCCTGCCCGGCGTTGCTCGTCTTCAGCAATAGCGGCGTGTCGCTGCGATCACCACCGGCGACCCAGCCGTGCTGCGAGTCGAGAAAAGAGCTGTCGAACACCGTCTGGCCCGTGAAGCCGCCGCCGCCGCCAGTGCCGGGTACCGTTGGCGCGGGCGCCGGCGGCGCGGCATGACCACGCACGCCACCGCCGACGAGCGCAGCAACGACCGCCACGAATGCGATTCCGATCCTGCGGCTCATACCCCCTTCGTCTCCTTCCCTTCCTGTCGCGAGGCCGCGAGTATACCAGCGGACTAGTTCGACGCCAGGACGAAGGGGACCGTGCGATCGTCCGGGTCGACGCCGGCGTTGCGGTACATGTCGGCGAACCCGCCCCACGCGAGCGCGGCGAGGTAGTTCGTGAGATCGCCGCGTGCCATCGTTCGGTGTTCGATCCACCAATCGCCGGCCTCGTGCACCATGCCGACGAGCGCGTGCGCCCACGGCTCTGCGCCGCCGGAATCAAGCCTGGTCGCACGAAGCGCACCGCCAATCACGCGGGTGAGGTGCTCCGCGATCACCTGCTTGTAGGTGCCCACGAGGTCAGGCGTCATCGAACGGTCGTCGAGCGCCGGGTGGACTACGAAGCGATACAGCTCCGGTTCGGATTCGATGAGCGCGAGATAGGTGTCGATCATGACCGCGATGTGCTCGCGCGGATGGCGGTCGCGCTCGAG
>JBHEMA010000075.1:0-4433 GCA_046262795.1 Candidatus Dormibacteria bacterium
ATCCCACACGCTCGATGCCGCTGCCCGCCCGAGCGATCAGCGGCGGACAGTGGCCGCCGTTGACCAGCACCAGGGTGCCGTCCTCGCAGAGCCAGCCGATGACGACGGTGGCGAAGCGGTTCTGCGGCAACAGAGGCCTGAGAAAGGCGTGCAGCCGCTGCATGGTCGTGGTCGGGTCGCAGCCGGCGAGCGCGCACGAGGTGATGCGGTGTTCCAGCTCCTCCTGGATCATCGCCATCACCAGCGCCGCCGGCAGTCCTTTGCCTGCGACGTCGCCGACCGCGAAACAGAGCCGGTCGACCGCGCGATGCGTGAAGTAAAAGTCGCCGGTGAACGTCCGCGCCGGAATGGAGAGGGCGTGCACGTCGAACGCCTCCTCGTCCATGATCGCGACGGGACGTCGGGAGAAGAGCGGGAGTTGTGCGGTGGCGGCGATCATGCGGCCACCGGCTGGCAGCGACGGCAGGGGCGGTAACCGCTCTCCATGGCGTCGTCGGCGTCGTGGAACGGGACGCGGTTCGCGTCGCGGATGCGGCGCGCGTCGCGGCAGGTCGGGAAGCAGAAGATGTGCGTCGTCTTCGAGCCGATGTAGCGGATGTGCTCCCGGGCGAGGGCGTCGAGCTGGTCGACGTCCACTCCCTCGCGGCGCAGCAGCTCGCGCTTCATCTCGCCGCCGAAGAGGTACTTGCCGACGCCGCCCAACGACGGCACCACGCGGTGGCACGGCACCAGGAACGGCACGACGTTGCGGGCGATGATGTTGCCGACGGCGCGGACGGCGCGCGGCCGTCCCACCTGCCGCGCCACCCACGAGTAGGTGCGCACCTCGCCGCGCGGAATGCGGGTGAGGGTGCGCAGCACGTCGTGCTCGAGATCGCGGGTGTCGTCGAGATCGACCTTCGGCGTCTCCACCGGCTGGCCGCTCAGCGACGCCACCACCTGCCGCCGCAGCGGCTCCGGAATGGGGCGCCGCTCCAGCGAGCGGCCGTAGCGCTTCGCGTACGGCGCGCGGACGGCGTCGACCGACTCCTCGGTAGTGATCATGCGGATGCCGCCGCCGGAGAAGGCGACCAGCACCGGGCCGGAGGCGGTGTCGACGGAGTCCCAGCCGTCGATGATCTCGTTCTTGATCGCTTCGCAGCAGGAGCTCGGCGGCGCCACGGCCAGCGACTTGACCGCTCGCAGCAGGTCGTCGACGTCGTCGCGCGACTCATTGCAGCTGCGGCAGGTCTTGAGGTGCTGCTCGACCGCCGTCTCTTCCATCACCGCGAGCTCGCGGGTGCGGAGCGCGTCGATTCGGGTCAGTGCAGTTCTACATTGCATACGCCACCCCTTTTTGCTCCAGTGCGTCTCGCAGCAGCTTGAGCGACCGGAACACTTTTCCGCGGAGCGCGGCCTCGGTCGATCCGACCGTTTTCGCGATCTCCGCATACGGCATTTCTTCCATGAAGCGGAGGACGATCAGCTCCCGGGCATCGACCGGAAGCAGCGCCATCGCCCTCCGCAGCAGTTCCACTTCCTGTTTTCGCTCCAGCTCCGAGCCCTCCAGGCGGACGAAGGGGCCGAGGCGGCCGTCGTCGAACGACTCGAGCGGTTGCTCGAGGGAGCTGCGCTTGGAGCGACGGCGGTTGAGCGACAAGTTGCGCACCGTGCGGAAGAGCCACGGACGCAGCGCCAACGCCGCGCAGCGAGCCTCGTCGTACTGACGGGTCAGCGCCTTATGGGCGCGCATCATCGCGTCCTGCACCACTTCCTGGGCGTCGAAGGCGTTCTGCAGGATTCCGTCGGCGTAGGTGAAGAGCGGCCGCTCGAAACGCTCGATCAGTTGCTCGAACGCGCCCGGCTCGCAACGATGGACGGCCACGGCCAGGTTGTCGTCCGCCGGGCCAACGCTGGTCCTGCTGGTCTCCTCGCCGCCGGTCCTGGAGTTCTTCATGTCTCTAAGAACACGCCTCGCGCGAGTTCCGTTCGGCGTGTTTGCAGTTTCGTGCGACCATATTCTGCATGACGGTGAGCGGCGGGATGGGCTATCGGAAACGGGCGGCGGCGGCGATCGCCGCGATGATCCTCGCGGCGGGCATGGCGCATGCGCAATGCACCTCGGCCATCCAGAGCGTTTCCCAGCAGTTCGTCTTCCCCAATCATGCCGCCGGACCCGTGGCGAGCAACGGCGCGGTGATCGTGGTCGCCAAAACCGACCCCACCGACATCTTCAACGCCCTCTACGTCAGCGCTTACAACCTCAGTCTCAGTTCGCTCGGCGCCGACCGCAAAGTGGCCGACTCCACCCTCGGCGGTCCGATCGCGCTGCTCTCGAACGGCACCGACTTCGCCCTCTTTTACCAGACCGCAGGCGCCCAGCTGACGATGCAGCGGATCGACGCCGGCGGCAACCTGCTCGGAACGCCGCTCGCCGTCGCGCCGCAGCACACGCCGACGCAGAACCAGGACTTCGACGTCATCTTCGACCCGGCCCGCAACGGCTACGTCATCGTTCACACCATTCCGCAGGGCCTCGATTTCGGATTCTGGCTCACGGTGCTCAACCGCGACGGCTCGGTGCAGTTCGACCAGCCGATCACGTTCTTCTTCGGCGATCTGCCGCACCCGCGCGTCGCATCCGGCACCGACGGGCGCCTCGGCAGCATCTGGCTGCGCACGGACGACCCGAACAGCGGCATCTACCTCGAGATCGTCGACCGGGCCAATCTGCCGGTGATCACGCAGCGCCTCACCAACACGCTGCCGCGATTCGGAAATCTTCTGATCACCACCACCGTCAACGATCGTTACCTAATCCTCTACGGCGCGCCCCCTCCCGCGGCCACGCCCCCGCAGCCGGCGAGCATCATCTGGTCGGTCTCGGTGTCGCAGAGCGGCGCGTCCAGCGGCGCCGCGCCGTTCATCAGCGGCCGGGACGTCGACGACGTCGCGCCGATCTCGATCATCCGCAACCGCGACCTCGGCGAAAACGCGCTGCTCTACGCCTACTCCCGCTTCGGCTTCGCCAACGTTCCGCCGGATCTTCGCCTGCGGCGCTTCACGCCGACCGACATCCCGAGCGACACCTTCTTCTCGCCGAACGCCGCCATCAGCCCGTACCAGACCACTTGGCCGCTGGTGTGGACCGGCTCCTCGTACCTCGATAGCGTCACGCGTCCCGGCGGCATGCCGCGGTCGGAAGGTACCGACACTTACCTCATCAAGCACTGTCCCTTCCTCGCCACGATCAGCGCCGATCAAGGGCGCACCGTGCCATTCCGCGATGTGCACTTCACGATCGCGCCGAGCGGCGGCACCGCGCCGATGGATTTCGTGTGGGACTTCGGTGATCTGACCGTCGGCCAGCACGGCACCTCCGTTACGCATGCCTATGCGCGCACCGGAACGTATGTCGTTTCGATCGTCGGCACTGACGCCGCGGGGGCGCGGACGACGGCCACGTTCACCGTCACCGTGGTCGACGTGATCGGGCGCCACCGCAGCGTGAAGAAGTAGCTCCTACTCCGCGACGCGCAGCCGCGGGGCGGCCGGGTCGCGCTCGCGCAGCAACGCGAGGAAGTCGTGCGCAGCGACCGGCGGCTGGATCAGGAATCCCTGCATCTGGTCGCATGAGCAGCGGCGGAGGAAGTTGGCCTGCTCGGTCAGCTCCACCCCCTCGGCGATCACCTTCAGGCGCAGGCTGTGGCCCATGGCGATGATGGCGGTGACGATGGCGGCGGTGTCGGGATCGGTGTTGATGTCGCGCACGAACGACTGATCGATCTTGAGCGTGTCGATGGGGAAGCTCTTCAGATAGCTGAGCGACGAGTGGCCGGTGCCGAAGTCGTCGAGCGAGATGCGGATGCCGAGCTTCTTGAGGTCGTAGAGCGTCTTGATGCTCGTCTCGGGACTCTGCATCGCGCTCGACTCGGTGATCTCGAGCTCCAGCATGCGCGCGGGCAATCCGGTCTCCTGGAGCGTGCTGCGCACGAAGGAGACGAGATCAGGCTGCTGCAATTGACAGACGGAGAGATTCACCGCGAGCGTGAGGTTGCGGAATCCGGCGTCGTGCCATGACTTCGCCTGCTCGCACGCCGTGCGCAGCGCCCACATCCCCATCGGCACGGCGACGCCGATCGCCTCCGCCAGCGGGATGAAGACGGAAGGGGGAATCGCGCCGAGGTCGGGGTGCTGCCAGCGCATGAGCGCTTCCATCCCGGTGATGCAGTTGGCGCGGAGATCGAAGATCGGCTGGTAGTGCATCGACAACTCGCCCTGCGGCAGCGCCTTGCGCAGGCCGTGCTCGAGCGCGATGCGCTGCAGTGCCTTGGCGCTGACGAAGGCGTTGAAGAGCTGGTAGTTGTCGCGGCCCTGCTCCTTCGCCTGGTACATCGCGGTGTCGGCGCTCTTGATCAGCGTCGCCGCGTCGAGGCCGTCCTCCGGATAGACGC
>JBHEMA010000076.1:0-7479 GCA_046262795.1 Candidatus Dormibacteria bacterium
ACCAGGCGCTCTCGGCCTGTAACACGATTCCCGGTGGGCTGGCGGTGGACAAGAGCGGGGTCCATCCCGGTCGCGTGTACGTGACGTGGGAGACCAGCGATCCGCCGGCCAACCCAGCGACCGGGTGCAACATCACCCAGGCACAGCCGTTCGATCACCTCTACCTGGCGTACTCGGATGATGCCCAGACGTGCACTCCGGGCCCCGCGCCGAATGCGTGCGCGCCGGCTACGTGGACGCAGGCAAACGTCTTCGACGATCCGTGCTTCCCGCCGGGTTACCCCGCGTCGCAGAGCTGCCAGGACATCTCGGAGTTCTTCGCTCCCGTCGCGGTCGATGACGGTGGTACGCCGTACGTGGCGTACACCCGGCGCAATCTCGCGGATAGCAATCCCGAGTACGACATCTGGCTGGCCGCCGGAACCTTCAACGGCAACGCGTTGTCCTTCACCAATGGACCAGGCGCACACACTCATCGCGTCAACCCGCCCGGGTCCGGCACCCACTACCAGGCGGCGCTGGTCGCCGGGGAAGCCGGCGCGGTCGATGTCGCCTACTACGCCACCTCGACGATCGGTGGCGTCGGACAGCTCAACAAGCCCGCTGCGCTGCCGACCTCAGCGCTGTGGTACGTCTATCTGTCGCAGTCCTTCGACTACGGGAGCACGTTCACGCAGAACCAGGTGAGCGACACGAGCAACTACTACGGCGACGTGTGCAACACCGGCATCTTCTGCGGCATGGGGTCGACGTTCGGTTGGGGTGACGACCGCATCCTCTACGAGGACTTCGGCCTCGCCATTGGGCCCGACGGCGCTGCGCGCCTCGACTGGACCGATAGTCGCGATTCGCTCTGCAATCACGTCACCCAGGCCACAAGCTGCCAGTCAGGCAAGACGAACATCTTCTTCGCCTGCCAGACATCCGGGTTAGGGTTGCACGGCGAGCAGGTGACCGGCTGTGGGCAATCGCTGGCGGTCAACACGCCCGAGGTGCCGTCTGTGCCGCTCATGTTCCTTGCAGCGGGAGGGATCGGTGCCGCCATTGGCATCCGGAGGCTTCGCCGCAGAGGCAACCATCTATCAGATTCGGCGCTTTCAGACTGATCTTCCCTTCCTGACGGCGGGCGGCGCGCGCGGGCGTGCCGCCCGCTTTGTTTTTCAGCGGCGCCGTCAGGCGTTCTTGATGATGATGTTCTCGATGACCGTGGCGAGGTCCTCGCAACGGTCGAGCGAGTTTTCGAGCATCGTGTAGACGTCCTTGAGCTTGATCACCGTCAGCGGGTCATGGGCGCCGCTGAAGAGCTCCGCAACTGCGAGCCGTGATGCGTCGTCACCGAGGTTCTCGACGCGATGCACCTCGATGGTGTGCTCCTCGATACCACGCTTCGACTCCAACTTGGCGATCGCCTGCTGCAACTGACCGACGGCGACGGTGAGCAGCCGCGCCATCTCGTTCGCATGCGGCGGCACCGCCTCGATGCGATAGAGCATGAACGTCTCCGCGATCTCGTCGATGTAGTCGAGCACGTCGTCGAGACCGGAGCTGAGCGCGTAGATGTCCTCACGGTCGAACGGCGTGACGAAGGTGCGGTTGAGCACGCGCACCACCTCGTGCGTCAGCTCGTCGCCGGCGTGCTCGATCTCCTTGATCTCGGTCTGCCGCGCCGCCATGTGGTCCATCTCGGAGAACGCGGTACGCAGCACCTGGGCAGCGGCCACCATCTTGTCGGCCTGCGCCTCGAAGATCGAGTAGAACCGCCGTTCCCTGGGAATCAGTGACCGCGCCACGGCGGCCAAGTCTATCCTGCTGAGAGGGCGGACACGCGAGCTCTACAAGAGGGAGACAACATGGCACGACGAGTTGTTGCGAGCACGTACATCACGCTCGACGGCTACATCGACAACCCGGGGCGGTGGTCCTTTCCGTTCTGGTCGGAGGAAGCCGCGCAGTTCAAGGCGCGCGAGCTCTTCGCCAGCGACGCGCAGCTGCTGGGTCGCATCACATACGAGCAGTTCGCGAGCGCGTGGCCGACGATGCAGGGAACCGGTGAGTTCGGCGAGAAGATGAACGCGATGCCCAAGTACGTCGCGTCACGCACGCTGAAAGATGCGACATGGAATGCCACCATCATTCAGGGCGACGTCGCTGATGCCGTGCGCACGCTGAAGGCACAGGACGGCGGCGATTTGCTGATCGGCGGGAGTGGTCAGCTCATCGACTATCTGACGCACTACGACCTCGTCGACGAGTACCGGCTGATGCTGCATCCGATCGTGCTCGGCTCCGGCGAGAAGCGCCTGTTCGCCACGGTGCAGGACCGTAGGTTCGCACTCGACAGCACGGAGACGCTGCCCCACGGCATCATCGTGCTGACCTATCACGTTCAGCCGGGGGCGGACGCCTCCTAGTGTGGAGCGACGATGGCCGTTATCGAGAACACCGTCGACATCAACCGGACCCCTGACGACGTGTTCGATTATCTCGTCGACCTCAGCAACGAGCTGGAATGGAACCCGGACGTCGAGCGCATGGAACGCATCACTGACGGTCCGATCGGTGTCGGGACCAGGTACCGGGCAAAGTGGCGGCGCAGCAGCGTCATCGTGTGCGAGTGCACGCGCTATGACCGCCCGCATGCGTGGACGTACGTCAACGGCGGTCCCGTGGCAGTGACACTCGACATCTCGCTCTCACCGCGCGAAGGCGGCGGCACCAGATTGCGAAGCCGCTTTGAGGCTCACCCAAAGGGACTGTTCCGTCTCGTGTTTCCAATGTTCCTGCGCATCATGCGACGGACCGAGCGAGAGAACATGATCAACGCGCGGGCCGCATTGGAAGGGCGTCCGGCTACACAGCGTCCGAGTCGAGCTTCTTCTTGAGGTTGTTCAACGCGCCGTTGTAGTTGACGTCGACCACCGCTTGTGTCTGTTTAGCGCTCATCGGGCCGCTCTGGCTCGCCGCAACGATCGTTGCCGTGGCGTTGTGCGAGTCCTCGAACGGCTGCGCGAGCAGCTGGGCTTGCACCGACGGTGTGCTGGCCGGAAGGAAGGTGCTCTGCGCGGTTCGCGAGACGTCGGATAAGCCTGGAAGCGTGCGCACGCAGACGACGGTCACGATGACCCAGAACAGGACGATCGGCCAGCGGTACCGACGGCAATTGACGCCGATCGCGCTGAAGATGCGGTTCACCGCCTCAGATGATGAGGGCGACCCTCATGAAGGTTGGGAAAAGGCGATGTGCCAACGAGGCCGAGGCGCGCCGTCGGTCAGGCGGATTCGGCCAGCCGCGTGCCGGTCGAATCGTCGCGCGCGAAGAACTCGAGCATCACGCCGAGCTGTCGCTGCACAGCAGCGCTGTTCCACCCGTGGCCCTGCTGCTCGTCGATGAAGAGCGTCACGTTCGACCGCGCTGAGATCAACCGGCGCAGACCGTCGACGTCGACCACCTGGTCGTGCGCCGGCACGATCACCAGCGTCGGCAGCGTGCGAGCGAGCAGCGCGCCGAGATCCGCACGGCGCATGCCGTCGAGCAACCATTCGCGTGCAGCGGTGGCATTGGCGCGTCGCTGGTTGGCGAAGTTCACTTCGGCTGTTTCGCGATCGACATCGCCCTCGACGATGACGAACCGCTTGTACAGGTCGCTCACGGTTCGGTTGCGGCTCAACGCCACCACCGCTTGCCACACCGCCGGCAGTGTGAGGATGCGAATCTGGTGGCGGTGCCGTCGGCGGATGAGCGCGGGGTCGACGAGCGGCGTGTGCAACACCAGCCTGCCCACTCTCGACCCGCAGCGCAGCGCCAGCGTCGTCGCGACCGCTGCACCGAGACACAATCCCGCGACGTCGAACTCGTCGACGTCCAGTTCATCGAGAACATCCTCGAGCGACGTCGCGAGTGCGTCTACGGTGTGCCGGCCGCGCAACGGCGGCGACTGGCCACTCCCGGGAAGGTCCGGGATGATCAGACGCCGATGCGCAGCGAGCGCGCTGAAGCGGCCGCCGAACTCCTCAGCAGAGCTGAGAAACCCGTGGCAGAGCAGCAGCGGCTTGCCCTCCCCCGCCACGAGGCAGCGGATGCGCCGCCCCTCGGCACCGACCCACTGCTCGCGTAGATCAACTGGGGATGACTGACCTTGTGCCACAGCACGCGACAGGTCCATGTGTGCGCAACCCCTCAACGAGCGTCGTCGCGAGACCGCGGGTGCCGCATCACGCGGCACTCGCCGATCTCAAAGAGACAGACCGATCAGGCCGCGCACACGTGCGCTGCGCGAGGTCCTTTGTCGCTGCGCTCGACGTCGAAGGTCACGCCCTGTCCGAGCGCGAGATCCTCGAACGTCGACGACGCGTCGACGCCGCTCCGATGGAAGAAGTACTCCTGTCCATCTTCTGCGGTGATGAAGCCAAACCCGCGATCGGGCACGACCTTCTTGACGGTACCAGTCATGCTGGTCACTCCATTTCCTTCCCATTGCGTCAGACGCCGCGCGTCCGTACGAGAAGGAAAGACGACCACGAAGCGATCACCTCACACGAGTGAGGCGCTGGGAGCAGCGTAGCACAGCGAGTGTCTCCGGCATCGAAGATAGTGCAACAACGCACATGCACCGCAAATGCAAATGCGCGCATTAATTACCAGGAGTGATTGGTCGGGGCGCCCAGGCTCGAACTGGGGACCCCCTGCTCCCAAAGCAGGTGCGCTACCACTGCGCCACGCCCCGTGCCGAGCAGGATAGAGCCTTGTCAATCGCCTGAAGCGGCTGGCCGCATCTGAACGGCAAACTGCGCGCCAGTGAACCTCCTCGACGGCATCATCATCGCGCTCGTCGCTCTCTTCGCCTTCTCCGGTTTCCGCCGCGGACTGAGCTGGGTTGCGCCGTCATTGATCGGGCTGCTCGTCGGGCTGCTCATCGCCGGCATCGCGGCGCCGCCCATCGCGCGCGCGCTCACACACGACCGCAATGCGCAGCCACTCGTCGCCATCGGGTTCTTTCTCGCGATCTCGCTGGTCATCCAGGGCATCGGGACGGGCCTCGGCTATCAGATGCGGCTGCGCACGATGCGCAGCCGGTTTGCGCGCTGGGACTCGGGGTTTGGCTCAGCGGTCGCCGCTGTCGGCGTCCTCGCCGGCGCCTGGTACCTCGGCCTCGTGTTCTCACAGAGCCCGTGGGTGGCGCTCGATCAACAAATCCAGGGATCGACGATCGAACGTGCACTCGACGGCGCCATCCCGCGACCACCCGCGTTTCTCGCGAACATCCAGAACATCCTGCGCGCGACCGACTTTCCCAATCCCTTTGCCTCGATCGTGCAGGCACCCCCGGCGCCGGTGCAGATCCCGCCGCTCGTCGACACCCCGGGCATTCGCAAAGCGGCCGGGAGCACGGTGAAGGTCGTCGCGTTCGGCTGTGGCGGCGGTGCTGAAGCGGGTTCGTCGTGGCCGATCGCCACGCACTACCTCATCACCAACGCGCACGTCGTGGCGGGTTCCAGCAGCGTCGACGTCGATCTCCCATCAGGGCGGACGGGCCACGCCACCGTCGTGCTGTACGACCCGAACGTCGACGTTGCGATCCTCTATGCACCGAGCGTGTCGATGCCTGCGCTGCGGATGAGCACCGGCGATCCGATGCGCGGCACCAACGGTGCGGTCATTGGTTATCCGGGTGGTGGGGATGAGTCGGTCGTCGCGGCCGCCGTCTCGGGCACGGAGATGGCGCGCGGCTACAACATCTACGGCGACACGCTGGTGACACGCGACATCGAGGTGCTCGCTGCGCACGTCATTCCCGGAAACTCCGGCGGCCCGATGGTTGATCAGAACGGCACCGTCATCGGGCTCGTGTTCGCGGCTAGCACGACTGATCCGAACGTGGGCTACGCGCTCACCATGCCGCAGATCTCCAGCGACGTACAGAGCGGTGTGGGACACACGAACGCGACGTCGACGCAGTCGTGTACGACGTAAGCAGATAAACCGTTGACTTGAGCTTCGTGTGACTAGTTGCTGATGATGACCGGCGCGCCCATCGGCGTCCAGTCATACAACCACGGCATCACATCGTCCGGAATGTGGATGCAGCCGTGGCTGGCGCCACCGCTGTACTGACCCCCGGGGCCGTAGTCAGACAGCGGTTCCCAGTCGGCGTCGTGCAGGAAATATCCGCCACCGGCGAACTCCATCACTCGGTTCACCCATGTGTCGGGGTACCAGTACGGCGACGGCTTCGGCCACGGCGAGATCATCTCGAAGGGGCTGGTCTTGTAGAAGACGGAGAAGTGACCGGCCGGTGTGGGCAGCGCAGGCCGCCCGGTCGTCACGGGCGTCGCCTTGACGACGCAGCCGTCCTGATAGAACACGCCTTCCTGCAGGCTCAGGCTGATGGTGATGACCTTGCCGGATCCGACGTCGTGACCGCACACGTGCGCAGCGAGCTCGTTGTTGATGCTCGTCTGCAGCGCAGTGATGGTGTTCTGCAGCGCGCTCAGCTGATCCATCGTCGTCGCGTTGTGATATGCGCTTTGCAGGCTCGACGCTTGCGACTGGAACGACGACGCGTTCGGTGTCCCTTCGGCGGCTGCCTGCCACGTCGCCCATTGCACAGGACGGATCTCCCCACCGATCTTGTTGTTGAGCGAGATGAGGCTGTGCAATGACTGCACACCGTCGACCAGCTGCTTGACGAGCGTGGCAGGGTTGCCGCCGCTGTCGAACTGGCTTCGCACCTGCTCGATGAGTTGCGGCACGTTGCCGACGTCGAGTGCATCAGACCTCGCTTCGTTCAACGTTCGAGCAGCCTGATCGAGCAGGCCGGCGATGCCGCCGTAGCCGGAGACCTCTGAGTTGAGCTGCGCCGCCTGCGCCTCTGTACGCGCGGTGCTGACGAGCGTCAGCCAGCTGCGCGAGAGCCGTTGCAACTGGGCGGGTGTCGTCGCCGCCGCCAGCTGCTGCGGCCACGTCGCCGCCTGCGCGCTGGCGCTGTCTGGCACGTACGAGCCGAGATCCTGGGTCAGTTGGTGCCACTGGTCCACGGCGCTCTGCGCTTCGGTGCGGCGTGCACTCAGTGCCGCGTTCCAGACCGTCGTCGTCTCCTGCGTGAGCTGCTGGACGAGGCTCTGACCCGTGGCTCCCCACCAGTGCGGCGACCACCAGGTTGACCGATCATCGGACGAGGCCGCGAGCGCGGTGCGCAGCGGCTTGATGCTCGACGGCGGCACGCCCGCGACGATGTCCGCGTCCCACTGCCGCTGCAGCGACGCGGCCTGCGTCGAAAAGCTCGACTCACGACCCGCGGCGACGGCTGTGATACTTGCCCCTCCCGCGATGAGCGCGAGCAGAAGGCCTGTTGAGGCGATCGGCACCAGGCGCATTGCTGAAGACATGGTACGGAAGAACCCGGTTCGAGGTTACGCAGAACAGTCGACATACTCGATAGGAGGCTGACTGTGGACGAGCAGGTCGACGTCGTCGTGATC
>JBHEMA010000077.1:0-3775 GCA_046262795.1 Candidatus Dormibacteria bacterium
CGCAGCTCGCCGAGGACTGTGTGAGCAAGGGGACATGTGCACCGGCCGGCTCTTCACGCCACGCAACGCCGTTCGACGACGATCACTTTCACGAGGAGTGCGGCATCTTCGGCGTCTTTCACCCTGGCGAAGATGTTGCGAACCTGACGTACTTCGGGCTGTACTCGCTGCAGCATCGCGGTCAGGAGTCGGCCGGCATCGCCGTCAGTGACGGTCAGCGCATCCAGATGCGCAAGGAGATGGGCCTCGTCTCGCAGGTGTTCGATCAGCAGGACATCGAGGCGCTGCGCGGGCACATCGCCATCGGGCACACGCGCTACAGCACCACGGGTAGCCCGCGCTTGCCGAATGCGCAGCCGATGAGCTTCGAGCATCCGACCCTCGGTCCCATTCTCATCGCGCACAACGGCAACCTGGTCAACGTGCACCACCTGCGCGAGGAGCTGATCAATGACGGCGTGGTGTTCGACTCGACCAGCGACACCGAGGTGCTGGGACAGCTGCTCGCCCACACGCCGGGCGACACGCTCGAGCACGTGCTGAGCGCGGCGCTGCCGCGACTCGAGGGCGCGTACTGTCTGCTCTTTCTGACGCGCGACACGCTCGCCGCGGCGCGCGACCCGCTCGGCATCCGTCCGCTGTGTCTGGGCCGCTTCGGCGATGTCGATGCCCCCGGTGGCACCGGGTACGTCATCGCCAGCGAGACCTGCGCGCTCGACGTCATCGGTGCCACGTTCATCTGCGAGATCGAGCCGGGCGAGATCGTGTCCGTCGACCGCATCGGGCTGCGCAGCACGAAGATCCCGCACACCACAGTGCACCGGGCGATGTGCTCGTTCGAGTTCATCTACTTCGCGCGGCCGGACAGCGTGATGATGGGTAAGTCCCTGTACGAGGCACGGCGCAAGATGGGCCGCGAGCTGGCGCGCGAATCACCGGTGGACGCGGACATCGTCATCACGCTGCCCGACAGCGGCACGCCCGCGGCGATCGGGTTCTCTGACGAAGCCCATCTGCCGTTCGCCGAAGGGATGATCAAGTCGCGTTACATCACGCGCACGTTCATCCAGCCGACGCAGCGTCTGCGTGAGGCCGGCATCCGCCTCAAGTTCAACCCCATGCGTCACGTGCTCGAAGGCAAGCGCGTGGTGCTGGTCGACGACTCGATCGTGCGCGGCACGACATCGCGTCGCATCATCGACGAGCTGCGGCGTGCGGGCGCGCGTGAGGTGCACATGCGTATCGCGTCGCCGCCGATCTCGTGGCCGTGCTTCATGGGCATCGACATCGCGTCGCGCCGCGAGCTGATCGCGGCGGAGAACTCCGAGGAGGAAATCGGCGCGATGCTCGGCGCCGATTCGCTCCGCTATCTCAGCCTTCGCGGACTCCGGCGCGCCATGGGGCGTCCGGCCGGCGACGGGTTCTGCTTCGCCTGCTTCACCGGCGAGTATCCGGTGACAGTGCCGACCCATCTCGAGGCGGACAAGCTCGCGCTCGAGATTCCCGTCGCCAGCGCGTAAGCGCCGTCACGCCTTCGTGCGCGAGACCATCACCGAGGACGGGCGACTCCGGATTCGCCGGCTTCACGACGAGAGCGGTGACTACGAGCTGATGGCCGGCTGGCTCAACCAGCCTCACGTCAAGCACTTCTGGGACCCCGACCTGCCACCGGCCACGTCCGCATACGTGAGGACAACCCACGGTCCCGATACGCAACCCGGCGCCCCGACCACGGCGTGTGTCATCGAACTCGACGGGCGGCCGGTGGGATTCATCCAGTTCTACCGGTGGGTCGACTACGCCGACGAGGCGCGGCAGCTCGGCGTCGACTTCGACGAGCGCGAGTGGGGCCTCGACGTCCTCATCGGTGAGCCCGATGTTGTCGGCGTTGGGGTGGGGTCGCGCGCCGTCGAGCTGCTGTGCGAGCACCTGGAGCGAGAGCGCGAGCCCAGTGGGGTGACGCTGCTGACCGACATCACCAACACACGGGCGCACCGTGCCTACGAGAAGGGGGGCTTTGTCCGCGTCAAGGAGGTGCTGGATCTCGACACACGTGACGGCGAGCGCGTGCGCTCATACATCATGCGAAGGCACCGCTAGCCACTGCGTCACGGGGATGGCATATTTGACGGGTATGGGAGACAGCGCAGTGACCCGCCATCTTCGTGATCAACCTACGCCATTGCCGAAGTCCATCGGCACGGGTGCTGACGATGGACTATCCGCGTCCGACGCAAAGACGCATATCGATGCTGAGTGGGGCGCGGAGCGTGATCGGCGTAGAAAGCGTGATTTCGTGCGGGTGCGCGAGCGCGGCCCTGGAGCCGGAGGATCAATTGCTGATCTGACCGGGGAGGACTAGCCCGAAGGCTTCGGCGGCTGAGAGCCGTCAGTTCACGACGTCGAGCTCAAGCTGTATGGCAGCCGACCGAAGCTGGCTGTCAAACGTCGCGACCGCAGCCCGCTCCGTTCGTGCAGCCGCGAGGACCGCGCAATCCGGAAGGCGCAGACCCGTCTGTGCGCGCAACGATGCCAGCTCCAATGGCGTGCTCTGGTCGAACATCGTTTGCTGCACATCGAGGTCCCTGAGCGCTCGCACGGCGACTTGCAGCTTGCCCTGGCGCGCAGGCGCCACGAGCACCTCCGCCATCGTCAGAGGACTGACCCTCAGTGCTTCGTGCGCCAGGAGGTCGAGCACCGCTGTGCCCTTGCTGTGGTGTGCGTCATGAGCATTGAAGTGCGCGATGAGCACGGTTGCGTCGAGAACCGTCACGCAGGCAAGTCCTCACGCAGGTCCTCGAGATAACCTCGGGGGTAGACCCCGGTCAGAGTCCCGCTCGTGCGCCGGACCGTTTGCTTTCGCTGAGCAATGCGGCGCGCGTCGACCTCCCGAAGCGCCGCAGCGCCGCGTTCGATGAGGCGCACGATCAGCCGTCCGCGCCGGTGCCGATCCTCAGGCCAATGCCGAGCTGCGGCGTGGAGAGCTTCGGCGACCTCATCGGACTCGGTGATCAGGTGGCGTCGTCTCGTCGTCGGCACAGCGTTAGTGTATCACCTTCGACTTCAGTGATACACCCACCGCACGGACAATGCGGCGACGCTGCCAGCCGCCGATAGACTGGCCGCGCATGGGTGACCTCCGCTACGCGGATGCCGGCGTCGACATCGACGAGGGCAATCGCGCCGTCTCACTCATCCGGCGCAAGCTGGCGTCGACGCACACGCCGCAGGTGCTCGGCGACGTCGGCGCCTTCAGTGGTTTGTTCAAGCTCGACACCACACGCTGGCGCGAACCCGTGCTCGCCTCGAGCACCGACTCCGTCGGCACCAAGGTGAAGGTCGCGATCGCCACCGGCCGTCATCGCGGCATCGGCATCGACCTCGTCAACCACTGTGTCAACGACATCGCATGCTGCGGCGCCGAGCCGCTCTTCTTCCTCGATTACTACGCAACCGGCAAGCTCGTGCCCGAGCAGCTGGCCGAGCTCGTGGAAGGGCTTGCAACTGCGTGCCGCGACGCCGGGTGCGCGCTCGTCGGCGGCGAGACCGCAGAGATGCCGGGCGTCTACGCGCTCGGCGACTACGACATCGCGGGCTTCATCGTCGGCGCCGTCGACCGCAGCAGCGTCATCGACGGCAGCCGCGTGCACGAGGGTGACGTGCTGCTCGCGCTGCCCAGCAGCGGCCTGCACACCAACGGGTACTCGCTGGTGCGCCACATCGTCGCCGACCGTGAGCTGAGCTGGAACGACGTCCTCCCCGGCACCGAGGCGCC
>JBHEMA010000078.1:0-2969 GCA_046262795.1 Candidatus Dormibacteria bacterium
TCGACTCGGCGATCAACGCGTCGCTGCGCAGGCTCGCTGCGCGCGTGCGCATCCCCGGCTTTCGCCCCGGCAAGGCCCCCGCCGCCATGGTGGAGCGTGCAGTCGGCTGGGACACCGTCAGACAGGACGCCGTCGAGCACCTCGTGCCCGTCCTCTATGAGCGCGCACTCGAGCAGGCCGGCGTTGAACCCGTGAGCGAGCCCCAGGTCAACGTCGACACTCTGGAACGCGACAAGCCGCTCACCTTCACCGCATCGGTGACGGTGAAGCCGGACGTCGACCTGCGTGACTACCACTCGATCACCGTCGAACGCGAGCACACGGAGATCACCGACGAGCGCGTCGACGAGGCCATCGAGGACGTGCGTCGGCGGCATGCCGAGTTGATCGACGTCGACCGTCCCGCCGAAGCAGGTGACGTGCTGCGCGCGACATTGACGATGCGTCGCGGCGACGAAGTGCTGGCGGGCGCAGACAGTGGTGAGCGCGACCTCGAGCTCGACCGCGGCTCTGTCATTCCAGCGATCGTCGACGGCATCGTCGGTCTGCGCGCCGGCGAAGAGCGCAGCTTCGAAACCACGTTGCCGCAGGACTATCCGCGGGAGGAGCTGCGTGGCGCGACGGTCACCGTGCACGCGAGCGTGCATGCCGTGCGCGAGGGCAAGCTGCCGTCACTCGACGATGCGCTCGCGGTCGCGGACGGTCACGGCACGACACTCGACGAGCTGCGCGAGCACTACCGCGAACGTCTGACACGTGCGGCCGAGGAAACAGATCGCGAGAAGTTCGAATCAGATGTGCTCTCGGCGCTGCGCGATGCGGCCAAGGTCGAGATCCCCGACGCAATGGTCGAGCGCGAGGTCGAGCGTCAGCTCGACGACCTCGAGTATCGCCTGGGGTCGATTGGCATCCCGCTCGACAAATACATGGAGATCAGCGGACAGAACATCGAGCAGGTGCGCGCCGAACGGCGTGAACCTGCGGTCCAACGCGTCAAGCTCGATCTTGCGCTCGATGCCCTCGCGCAGCACGAGGGTGTCGAAGTGGACGAGTCGCAGGTCGATCGCGAAGTGCGCCGCGTCGCCGAGGGTCGCAGGCTCGACGCGTCACAGCGCCGCCGGTTGCGCGACATCGCGCGCCGCGACCTTGTGAGACGTGCAGCTGCCGAGCGCATGCTCGAGATCGCCGGCGGCGACGCGTCCGGCTACGTGGAGACGTGATCAGCGGGCGTCATGTGGTCGCTTTCTTCTACGGTCGCGACTGCGTAGCGAAGCGATAGGAGTCCTCGACGAGCCGCACGACGACGTCGACCTCGTGATGGTCACGTGGCGCGAACACCATCACCTGCGTCTTCGGTGAGCGGCCCGCAGCCGCCATCGGGTGCAGCTCGGCCCAGCCGGCGTCAATTGCAGCTTGGGCGATGTCGACCGGTAGCGCCATGTGCAGGCTCTGGTCGGGTCGCGGATGAAGGTGCGCAAATTCACGACCGACCATGAACGCTTCGCGTGGCCCCTTCGCGTCCTCCTCATCGAGAACGAGCGCCCGCGCGCCCGGCACGGAGATGCCGGATTCCTCTTCATGCACGCGAGGTAGCACGAAGACGCGCGCGGCGAGTCGCTCTTGCATCTGCGGATCCGCCGGCTGCTGATCGAGCTGCTGGTGGGGCAGCCCGTAATGGGTCTGCGGTCTGCTCCCGGCGCGGCGCGGCAGCGTGATTGCGGTCACCTGGCGCGACGTGGCGTCACTGCTGGCCGCTGATGTTCACCAACCAGCTGATGCCGAAGCGATCGATGCACATGCCGAAGGTGTCACCCCAGACGGCCTTCTCGAGCGGCATGGTCACCGATCCACCTGCCGCGAGCTTGTCGAAATAGGCGCGCAGCTCCGCCTCGTCTGACGACGGGCCGCTCAACGACATGCTGACGTTGGTGCCGGGTTTGTACTCCATGCGCGGCGGCGTGTCTGACGCCATGAGTGTGATGCCGTTGTCGGCCTCGAGCTGCGAGTGCATGACGAGGTTCTCGTCCTCGGGAGATTGCGCCGCGTGCAGCTCTTTGAACGTCTGCACCTGCAGCTTGCCGCCGAAGATGCCGTGATAGAACTCGATCGCGTCGCGGGCGTTGTCCTTGAAGCTGAGGTACGGGTTGAGCTTGGAGGTCATGCGGTGACGCTATCACTCGTGACGCCGGCCATGGCGCTGCGTGCGGCGAGCGTCACCTCAGGCTGCGGCCTGTAATCGTCGTCGGTGATGCCACTTTCGGGAGCTCGCCGCCGGATCACTGCCGCAAGCGCGCTCCACACCGCGACCACGATGAGGTTTGCGACAAACGCGGCGAGCCCCGGGTACAGCGCGCCGACGTGCCACCCGAAGAGGTTCAGGTCGTACGTCGACGAGAACAGTCCCGCGGGGTTGGTCACGCCCCAGTACGTGCCGAGTCCGATGCCGACCGCCCACCCTGCGACCACTGCCCAGCGGTCGAGCCAGCGTACGTAGAGCGCGAGGATCACGGCAGGCAGTGTCTGCAGCATCCACACGCCGCCGGCGAGTTGAAAGTTGATGACGTCGGTTGTGTTCACCGTGAGAATGAACACCAACGCGCCGACCTTGACGACGAGCGACGTGATCTTGGCGACCGTCGCCTCTTCCTTGTCGGACGTGCGCGGGTGGACGTACTGACGCCAGATGTTGCGCGTGAACAGGTTGGCAGCGGCGATCGACATCACCGCGGCGGGGACCAGCGCGCCGATGGCGATGGCGGCGAACGCAAAGCCGGCAAACGGACCCTCGAACATCTGCTGCAGCAGCGCCGGGATGATGCCGTTGGTCCCGCCCCCGCTCGGTCCGGGCGCTTTGGTGTGCGCGGCGACAGCCATGTATCCCAGGAGCGCGATCAACCCGAGCATGAAGGAGTACGCCGGGAGAAACGCGGCGTTGCGCCGGATCGCCTTCTGTGAGCGGGCGCTGAACG
>JBHEMA010000079.1:0-2966 GCA_046262795.1 Candidatus Dormibacteria bacterium
AGCTGCGGGTGTTCACACGCGCGCTCAGCTACGCGCGCGCGGAGGATCTGCGGGCGCTGCTCACGGCCACCGTGCTGTCATCCCGCGGATCCATTCAGACCGATCCGCGCACCAACACGATCATCATCAACGACCTGCCGGACCGGGTGCAGCGCGCCACCGATCTGCTCTCCACGCTCGATGCGCCGCAGCCGCAGGTGGAAATCGAGGCGCGCATCGTGCAGACGACGCGCCAGTTCGCCCGCACGCTCGGCGTGCAGTGGGGCGTCGGCGGCCGGGCGAGCAACACGCTCGGCAACACCACGGGGCTGGCGTTCCCGAACCAGGGGAGCATCACCGGACGGACGGGATCACAGCAGGGTCCGCCGGCGCCCGATCCGGGCTTCGACGACGTGCCGACCGCCGTCAACCTGGCGGCCAGCGGCGCGACCACCGCGTTCGGCGTCGCGCTCGGCTCGCTCAACGGCGCGCTGAATCTCGACGTCGCGCTCTCCGCGCTCGAAAAGCAGGGGCAGGGACGGCTCCTCTCGACGCCGCGCGTCACGACGCAGAACAACGTCGAAGCGGAAATGACGCAGGGGGTGCAGATTCCGATTCAGACGGTCGCCAACAACACGGTGACCGTCACGTTCAAGGACGCGGCGCTGACACTGAAGGTGACGCCGCAGATTACGGCGGCCAGCACCGTGATCATGCGCATCTCGCTCGAGAACGCCGCGCCCGACTTCAGCAAGGCGATCAACAACATTCCCCCGATCGACACCCAGCGCGCGATCACGCAGGTGCTCGTCAACAACGGGGACACGACGGTCATCGGCGGCATCTACGTCAGCAACGAGCAGGTCAACAAGGACCGCACGCCCGCGCTCTACCGGCTGCCACTGCTCGGGTGGCTGTTCAAGCGCGACGCCATCACCGACGACAGCCGCGAGCTGCTGATCTTCATCACGCCGCGCATTCTGACGATCTAGGAGAAACGAACGTCATCATGAGAACGCTTACTTTTACCGCGCTCCTGTCGGCGGCCCTGCTCGCGGCCGGCTGCGGCGACACCAGCTCGGGGCCATCACCGTCGAAAGTGATCGTCACGGACATCAAGGTCGGAGCCGGCGGCGTGTCCCCGCAGCTGGTCAATGGACCGCTCAACTCGGATGTGCTCACCAAGGGCAGCGTCTTCGATGACCTCGCCCAGGTCACGATGGAGGCGACGCTGAAGGATCCCGGCAACCCGGGCGCGGCCAATACGCCCAGTCCGCTGAACGCGGTGACCTTCACGCGCTACCGCGTCGAGTACAGGCGCGCCGACGGGCGCAACACGCCGGGCGTGGACGTCCCCTTCGCGTTCGACGGCGGGATGACGTTGACGGTCAGCGACTCGGTCAGCACCATCATCGAGATCGTGCGGCACGCGGCGAAGTTCGAGGCGCCGCTGGGGGCATTGGTGAGCGACCCAAACATCATCAGCACCATTGCGACCATCACCTTCTACGGGAAGGATCAGGCAGGCAACAACGTCGTGGTGACGGCTCAGGCACAGGTGAACTTCGGCAACTTCGCGGATCCCACGTAGGAACATGAACATGCCCAGGATCGAACGTTTTCCTCGCGTCATTGCCTGCGCCATCGTCGCCACCGCGGCGATGACGCTCGCGGCGTGCTCGCTCGACAAGCAGGAGACGCCCCCGCTCTCCGGCCCTTCCGAGCTCGCGCTCTCGTTGACGCTGACGGCTTCGCCCGATCAGCTCCCGCGCGACGGATCGTCCCGGTCGATCGTGACGATTACCGCGCGCGGCGTGAACGGCCAACCGCTCGTCGGCCAGCGTGTCTCGCTGTCGCTCGGCGCCAACGCACCGCAGGGCGCCGCGCTCTCGGCTTCGGAAGTCACGACGGGCTCCAGCGGCACGGCGACTTTCTCCGTGTCGGCTCCGGTGAGCGGGTCGGTCGGTGACATCACCGTCACGGCGACGCCCGTGGGAACCAGCGCGGGCAACTCGAGTCCGCGGATCGTTCAGATTCGGGCGACGCCCAGCAACACGACGGCACCGACGGCGGCGTTTACGTTCAGCCCGGCCTCGCCGGAAGTCGGCCAGGCGGTGACGTTCAACGCGTCGACGACCACCGATGAGGGCGTCTCCTGCGGCGGCTGCATCTTCACGTGGAACTTCGGCGGGGACGGCACCGCGTCGGGCATCATCGTGACGCATGCGTTCAGCACTGGCGGTTCATTCGCCGTGACGCTTTCGGCGACCGACAGCGCCGGCATGACATCGACGGCCCAGCAGACCGTGACGGTCACCACGACCTCGATTCCGACGGGCGTCAGCGTGAGCCCGACAACGGCGAACGCGAAGCAGCCGCAGACGTTCACCGCGTCGGCGACCGCCTCGACGAACCACCGTATCGTCTCGTATCAGTGGTCGTGGGGTGACGGTAACTCGCAAACGACCACGTCCAACGTCGTGCAGCACACCTACTCGCAGACGGGCAGTTATCTGCTGTCGTTGACGGTGGTGGATGACCTTGGTCAGACGACGACCATCAACACGGTCATCACGGTGTCGAGCGGCCTCAGCGTCGACTTCTCGACCTCGAAGTCGGGCACGACGGTGACATTCGACGCGTGTGCTGCTCAAGCGACATGCGCATCGCACAGCAATGTCGGCTCGACTATCACCGATTATGCGTGGGACTTTGACAGCGACGGCACCTACGATAAGAACGGCACACAGACGATCGTGTCGCACGATTACGGCGCGAACGGAACGTACCGAGCCACCCTGAAGATCACAGACGATCGCGGTGTTACAGCCACCGTGACAAAGGTGATCACGCTGCCGTAGGGCGCCTCATCCAGACCCCGAACGAACGCCGGACCTGAAAAGGCCCGGCGTTTCTTTTTACAATCAGATCAGGAATGAGCGAACGCTCCCGCATCGACGAGCTGTGCCGCCGGGTCGAGAAGGACC
>JBHEMA010000080.1:0-2866 GCA_046262795.1 Candidatus Dormibacteria bacterium
GTACGGGCTGAGCCTCAGCGTGTATACGAACGACCTGCGCAAAGCGTTCCACGCGATCCACGAGCTGCACTCGGGCATCGTGTACGTCAACGCGCCGACCATCGGCGCCGAGATCCAGCTGCCCTTCGGGGGTACCAAGAACACCGGCAACGGCCACCGCGAGGCGGGGGGTCACGTGCTCGACGAGTTCAGCGAATGGAAGTCGATCTACATCGACTACAGCGGCCACCTGCAGCGCGCGCAGATAGACACCGAATAGCAGAAAGACACCGAATACAGGAATGGATTCCCCCCAACCGGCGTCGCAGCCGGTCGTGGAAGAACGCTTCGTCGCATACGAAGGCGGAACGCTGCGTTACGTCATCGGCGGCAGCGGCCCGCCGATGGTGCTGTGTCATGGGTTCATCGGCGCCGCCGAGAACTTCGACACCTGGTTGAGCGCGCTGCTGCCACGGCGCACCGTCGTCATTCCGGATCTCCCTGGTTTCGGCAAGTCGTCGCCGCTCATCGGCCGGCATTCACCCGCGGCGCTTGCGCGTGCAGTCGTCACCGCCGCGGACCATGCCGGCGTCGATCGCTACGACATCGCTGGTCTCTGTCTCGGTTCCAGCATTGCGATGGCGTTGCAGCGCCACCGGCCGCAATCAGCGCGGCGAGTGATCCTGCACACGCCCCTGCTTCGTCCGGACCTTGTGCGACGTCGGTTTCACATGCAGGTCGACATCATGACGGCACCAGGCGTCTGGCCCGCGATCGTGTGGCTCGGACATCGGCGCGTGGTGAGCGACCTCTACAAGCGGCTGATGGTCGAAGGATCCGACGTCGATCCCGTTGCTGCGCAGATCAACTTCGACAATCAGATGCGTGCCACGCCGCGCGCCGCGCGCGAATGGCTGCACGACGGGTTGCGGTGCGACGAGGTTGCGCTGCTACACCAGACGACGCAGCCTGTGATGATCATTGCTGCTCGCCACGACCGGATCATCGACGTGCGGCGCATCGAGCAGACGCTCGGCGGCAGAGCCAACGTGCACGTCGCGCTCATCGACGATGCCGGCCACGCGTGGACGAAGGAGATGGGCGCGCGCCAGAACGCCGCCATCGCCGCCTTTCTCGACGGACGGCCTGTGCCCGGCGCGCTCGCTGCGGCTTAGCTTCGATCCACGCGGCGCCGGCGACGGCCGATGCCGAACATCGTCGCAACGAGCGCAAGCGCGATCGCCGGCAGCAGCAGCGGCATGGGCGCCTCGGGCGTCGAGGCGGCGAGGGTTGACGCGGCCAGCCGGGCTGCATCACCCAGATTCGAGTTGCCCTCGAGGAACGACACAGCGTTGACCTCGTCGGCGTGCGCCCCCGTGTACTTGACGACATACAGCCCGTTGGCGATGTCGATGTAGTAGATGAGGCCGTTGCGGATGATCGGGTAGCTCCAGGCGATGGTGCCGTTGCTGCCCGGCTCGAGTGCCGGGTCGTCGGTGTGACCCGCCGTCACCGGCTCCGGAGTGGGTACGAAGTAGCCGTCCTGTGCGGGATTCGTCGGGTCGGTGAGGTCGACCGCGCGCAGGCCACCCGAGTGCCAGGTGATGAAGGCGATGTCCGGCAGCACCGTCGGGTTGTGTGAGGTGTACGCGCTGAAGTTGTCCTGCAGCGCCGGGCACGACGTGAGGTTGTTCTCGTCGATCTTGAACTCGCTCACCACTTTGAGGTTGGAGGGATCGCTCATGTCGACGATGTGCACCCACCCCCACGGGCACCCGGCGAACGCGGGGCCGAACGCCGCGGACATGGCGGGCGTGCCCTTGCCGTACAGCTCCTCGGTGGTGAGGATGTACTGCTTGCCCGGGATGTAGACCGATGAGTGAGCCAGCTCCCCCGTCGGATCGGGCCACTGGCCGCGACCGGTCACCGGTGTGATCTGCGTGAATTTCGGCTGTGCCGCACCTGAAGCGAACTGTGACGTGTCGAGGATGATGACGCCGCCGCCGAGGTAGGCGAGGTACGCCCGTGTACCGTCGGCGCTGACGCTGAGTGAGTGCAGACGAATGTCGAGCCCGCTGGTGTTGACACCCTGGAAGCTTGGCTTGGCAAACGCCGCGAGGTTGGTGAACGCTCCTGTCTTCCACTGACTCAGGTCGGTCACCACCAGCTGCATCAGCGTGCTGTTCGGCGACGTCCAGTACAGCAGCGCGCGATTGACGTTCTGCGGGTCGGCCCACAGGAACATCTCGTGCGGCGTCACCGGTGGGGTGTAGGTGCTGGTGAGCACCGGATTGGCAGGGTTGGTGCTCAGGTCGAAGAAGTTGATGCGGGTGAGCGGCTGCTCGCCGGTGTCCGATCCCGAGACGCACGAATGGATCAGCGCGCTGCAGCCGAAGTACAGCACCATCAGCACCTTCTGCTGCGGCCACACCCGAAGCTCGCGTGATGTGTACCCGGCGCTCATCTCCGTCGGGATGGGGATCTCGTTGACGACGACCGGATTGCTCGGATCCGCAATGTCGACGACCTCGACACCCGAGTGGAGATGCGTGCCGTCGCTGCGGCTGCCGATGTACATGTAGTGGTCGTAGTTCGCCATCGCGGCGTTCTCGCCACGGTCGAACAGCGAGTTGTGCCCGACGAGCGTGAAGTTGGACGAGGTCCCGGTTACGGTCGCCGCGTGCCCGCGAGCCGCAGTCGCAACCTGCGTGCCGAGAATGCCGATCAGCGCGACCAGCGTGGCTCGGGTCTTGAAACCGTGCATCTCCTTCCTCCGGGGTCCCGTGGTTGTGGGCGCCGGAAGCATACGCCAACAACTCGCCAGCGCCGATCGAACCTATTGTCCGGCGCCATCCGCCGCAGTACAATCTGGGCCTGCTGAGGCGAT
>JBHEMA010000081.1:0-6242 GCA_046262795.1 Candidatus Dormibacteria bacterium
CGCCACCAGCCTCACCCTGCAGCAGGCAGTGCTCGCTCCCAACGACTTCTCCTCCGGTGCCACCTCGCAGTCCGGAAGCGACGTGCCCGACCTGACGTCGATCAAGTGCACACCGAGCCAGACGTCAGGCCTGCAGCAGCAGTACAAGAGCGAGGTCACGGCAAACTCGGGCCGCATCTACGGCAACGTTGTCGCCGGGTTCGACAACGCCGATGACGCGCACAGCTTTATCACGCAGTTCTACAGCGGCGCCCAGAGTTGCAGCGACGCCTCAGCCGCGCCGATTCAGGACAACTTCGGCACGGACTCGTTCTACTTCACGATCACGGCGAGCCCGAACGATCTGCGCGTCGAGGCCGTGCAGGTCAACCAGATCATCACCTTGATCATCCAGCTGCTGCCGTCGGGAACACAGCCCGACCAGCAGAGCCTGCGTGACCTCACCCAGGCGTCGGTGAACAAGGTGCAGAACGTCAGCAGCTGACGTTCGTTCCACGCCGATGCGACGCCCCGAGGGCGGGGGCTCCGATGGCTCGTCTACGCTTGGGCGGCGATGCCGAACACGACCGCTGCGCGCACGCCGAGTTCGTTGCTCCTCGGCGTGTCCGCGCTGTTCGTGGCGACGCTCGTCACCTCCAACATCATCGCGGTGAAGGTGGCGGACGTCGGTCCGCTCACGGTTCCCGCCGCCATCGTCATCTTTCCGCTCGCGTATCTGTTCGGCGATGTCCTCACCGAGGTGTGGGGGTACCGCACCGCGCGCGCCGTCATCTGGACCGGATTCCTGGCGAACATCGTCGTGGTGCTCTTCATCGCTGCAGCGATCGCGGTGCCCGCCGATTCGCACTACGGCGACCAGGCCGCCTACGCACGGGTGCTCGGCCAGACGCCACGGCTGGTGCTGGCGTCGCTCGTGGCGTATCTCTGCGGCGAGTTTCTCAACGCGTTCGTGCTGGCACGCCTGAAGCTGCTCACGCGCGGACGGCTGCTGTGGACGCGCACGATCGGATCGACGTTGGTCGGCCAGGGCGTCGACAGTGTGATCTTCATCTCGCTGGCGTTCGCGGGCGTGCAGCCCTGGTCACTGCTGCTCGTGATCATTCGCGACCTCTGGATCGTCAAGGTTGCGTATGAAATCCTCGCGACGCCGATCACGTACGCGATCGTCACGGCGCTCAAGCGGCTCGAGGGCGTTGACACGTTCGACCGCGGCACCAACTTCGCCCCGATACCGATGACATCGGTGCGAGCACGGCTGCGCGGAGCAATGCGATGAGCGACGAGCTCTCTGGCACGCGTGCGATTCGCGAGAACCAGCTCGAAGGCTTCGACAACCGTACGCCGGAGCGCGACTACACCATCCAGTTCACGATCCCGGAGTTCACGTGCCTCTGCCCGAGATCGGGATTTCCGGACTTCGCGACGCTGCACGTTCGCTACGTGCCTGGGCCGCGCTGTGTCGAGCTGAAGTCGCTCAAGCTGTACATCAACGGGTTTCGTGACCGCCACGTGTTTCACGAGGACGTCGTCAACGTGGTGCTGTCGGACCTCGTCGCGCTGCTCGAACCGCGGTACTGTGAGATCGTCGGTGACTTCAACGTCCGTGGAAACATCAAGACCGTCGTGCGCGCGACGCATCGCGATCCGGGGTGGACCGGTGAGCCGGATCCGTGGTGGAGGGAGCGGCCCGCGACCTAGGCCGGCGCAATGCGCAGCGGCGCGTGCTTCGCAATGACGGTGAAATCGCGGTCGCGGTGCAAGAGCTCCGCATCTGACCTCATGGCGATCACCGCAATCAGACAATCGATGAGTGACTTCACCGTATCGCCGGCTACTCGGCACCGACGGTGCAACCGTGCCGCATCCTGACCGTCGTGCACGTCGTTCATCGCAACGAACTCGAGTGAAAGGAGTAAGCGAAGCAGGCGGCGCTCCTCGACATCGTTCCGCGCTCCCGAAAGCACTTCCATGACGACAGGGGCGGCCGTCGCCAGCGGTGCGCCGGCGCTGACCAGAGCGCGCAACCGCAGGTGGGTGGGGCTGCCGGTACCGCGTAGAAATTCGATCCAGGCGGACGTGTCAGGAAGAATCACGCCAGATTTCCTCGACGCGGTTCGCTGAGCGCATCTCTTCGAGATCGCCTTCCCAGCCGCTGCCCTCCATGGCGAGCATCTCCTCGCGGGTCATCGGCTCGCCGAGGAGGCGACGCAGGGCGAGGTCGACCGCGTCCTTCTTCGTGCGCAGCCGAAAGCGGTGCATGGCCTGCGTCACCAGCCAGTCGTCGATGTCGATGTTTGTCCTCGACATGTGAGGACCATACACCTGTATACACCTCTATACACCATCAGCCCAGTCGCACACGGCGCTCGCCGTTGCTCAGCAGGGGCAGGGCGACTGGATCGCGAACGGCTCCTGCCCGCACTCTCAACCAGAGCGCGCCGTCCGCCAATTCGAATGCCGCGCCTGCTTCAGACGCGAGCAGCGCGGTGACGGCGGGATCGGTCGCCCCGATGCCGTCGAAGTCGGGGATGTCCATCGACAGGCCGAACGGACATGCGAGCTCGCGCATGCGGCGCGTCCATGCGTCCGCAGGCACGCGCTGGATCGGCGAGCCGAGCACGAAGCCCAGCAGCTGTGCCAGGGCGTTGATGCGCGAGCGTCGTGGTTCGGCGATGCCTTCGGTCAACGCGCGTTCGTGCGTCAGCCCGTCGATGACATCACGCGCGCGGGCGCTCATGTCGTCGGGTGGCACCGCGACCCACGTGAGATCGCCGCTCGTGCGAGCGCTGAGGCCGTTGACGCAAACCAGCTCACCGCGCCGTTCGCCCGCCAGCTCGAGTGCCTCCGAGGCATGCGCCACAGCGCTCGCCGGCGTCCCGGGCAGTGCGCCGGTCTCCTCGTCCCACGCACGCGTCGCGCGCAGCACACGCTGATCGCGAAACGCCGCCAGCGGCAGGCTGAGTCTGCCAACTCCGGTCTCGACCGTCGCCACCACGACGCCGGCGCCGTCGTCGTGCGGCGGATGCACCACGGCGCCGATCGCATCAGCCGCGATGCGCGCGAAGCCCATGCCCCATCGCTCCCGGTCGCCATGGCGGCGTGCGGTGCCGAGCCTCCCAGCTGGCGCCGAGCCGTGCCACACGACGCTGAACGCGTTGCCTGCCGCGCGAAGTTGGACCTCGTGCGCGCCGTCGTGCCGCTCGGCGTTCGCGGCGAGTTGCACGAGCACGAGCGCGGCCGCCTCCGGCGCGCGCACATCGACATCGTCACTCGCCGCCACGGTCGCGCGCAGTGAAGTGCGCGCGGTGATGCCGGCGGCCGCAAGCTCGAGCACGTCGCGCGACGAGCCTGCGCTGGTGCGCTCGACGTTGCGTCCCGCCACCAGACGCAATGACGCTGCGAGCACCCGCACGCGCAACGATTGCTGCGTCGGCGTCGTCGCCGCGGCGGCGTCGAGCTCGCCCAGCAGCCGTTCCAGCAACTCGGCGCATTTCGGGGCGGCCGGTTCCATGCACACCACCAGCCGGTTGCGTCGCACCGGATACGCGGCGGATCCGGGGCCGTCTCCTGCCCACTCCGGCGTCGCCGCGATCACGTCGCCAGCCGCTGACAGCAACGCGCTGCGCAGCGGCAGGGAACGCAGGTCAGTGAGTGAGAGGTTCATGCATCGGCTGCAGGCGGAGCGGGGTCTGCCCCGATCACCTGCAACCGGTACTTGCGGTTTCCCAACGACACCAGGCGCACGGCCGAGCCGCGATGCTGGAGCCAGTCGCCGAAACGGCGGACGGCTTTCGTCGCGGTGTCGGAATGGAAGGTGACGATCTCCGGGTGGTGCACCACCAATCGCACGGCCTCGCGGTGATGGTGCTCCGCCTGGGTCGGGATGTGGATGACGGCGCTGCCGTCGTGCACGCGCAGGTCGCCGACGACGCGGTCGAGCATGCGGTCGATGCGCTCGATCAGCGTATCGATGCCGTCGCGCTTGTCGTGCAGCCACGCGCGGGGATGTGCGCGGTAGATCTGGCTGCGCACACCGAAGGCGTCGATGTTCTGCGAGTAGACGATGACCAGGCACTCGCCGAAGTCGCGCGAGAGCCGCGCCAGCACGTCGCCCGAGGTGAGCGTCCACCCCGCATCGGGCGCCTTGCGTAGGTCCCAGTCGATGATGGCGAGCACCGGACGGCTCGACTCGCCGTTGTTCTCCAGAAGCGACAGCGCGCGTGTGACGCTGCGCGCCGCCAGCGGATAGAAGTGCTTGCGGCCGAAGTGATACCGCAGCTCCTCCAGTGTCTTGGGATCGTCCTCGAGCAACAGCGCTTCGGGATTCGCTCTCACATGCGTGCACCGACGGCGTCTCGCGGAGCCTGCTCCGCGAGCACGACTGTTTTCAGCGCGGGGTCACGACCCGGGCGCCAGCCGACGGCGTGCATCGCAAGCGCTTGCGTCGCCGCTCTGAAGTGATACATCGACGCCGGCACGCCGTCGGGGTGCGCGCTGAGCAGCGCCTGCAATCCTGCTGAGCGCAACAGCGTTCCGTCGGGCAGCTCGACGCCCATCCCGGGAGCCAGCCTCATGCCGCCGACGCTCATCGTCAGCATTCCGCGCAGGCGCGACACGAGGTCGCCGAATCGCATGCCGTTGAGCAGGATGGTGGCGGGCGGCACGCCGCCGACGTCGTCGCGTGACACCAGCACCCACGGATACGGGTTACACGCGGCGACCGCCTCGGCGACCTCGTCCGGTCGCGCATCGAGGATGCGAACCATCTCCCGTGGCAGCCGCTCGTGAAGCGCCACCGCCACCTCGCCGTCGCTGTCGACGCTCACCAGCGTCCGCAGCGTGTCCGGGCGCAGGCCGGGGAGCGACATCGGCACGGACATTAGAGCGCGCATGGGCGGTACTGTCGGCGCCGCGCACGGACATCGGGCGGACGACCGCTGCCGGGTCCCGCGCGTGGCAGACTCGCCGCACATGGCCATCTCAGCGGCCGCCGCCACGGACGCGCCGGCGGCCCAGCTCTGGCTCACGGAGCTGATCAAGGGCCGATTGGTCGACCGCTCCGGGGAGCGCCTCGGCCGCGTCGACGACGTCATCGTCCGGCTCGCCGAGGGCGGGCATCCGCCGGTCACCGGACTTGTCGGCCGCATCGCCGGACGGCGGTTGTTCATCCCCGGCGATCACCTGGACACCATCGCCAACAGCTGCGTGCAGCTGAGCGGCGCCACGCTCAACCTGGCGCGCTTCGAACGACGTCAGGGCGAGGTGCTGTTGCGCGCCGACGTTCTCGACCGCCGCATGATCAGCGTGCATACAGGACGGCTCATCACCGCGCACGACATCGAACTTGTGCGCAACGCGGAGTGGCGCGTCGGTGGAGTCGACACCGGGCCCGGCGGCGTGTTGGCGCGGCTGCTGCCGCGCTCCATGCGCAAGCGCTCGCATGATGTGCACGCATTCGTCGACTGGCGGGACGTCGAACCGTTCGTCGGGCACGTGCCGACATCACGGCTGCTCATTCCGCTGCGACGGCTGCGCACACTGCATCCGGCGCAGATCGCAGACATCGTCGAGCACGCGTCGCATGACGAGGGTGAGGAGATCATCACAGCGGTGCATGCCGACCCGGAGCTGGAGGCGGACGTCTTCGAAGAGCTCGACATCGAGCACCAGGTGGAGTTCCTGCGCGAGCGCTCCGACGGCGAAGCCGCGGCGGTGCTCGCATCGATGAACGCCGACGACGCCGCGGATCTCATCACGGAGGTGGAACAGGAACGCCGCCTGCCCATCCTGGGCCTGCTGCCGCCCGCGCAGCAGGTGAAGATTCGCGCGCTCCTCGGCTACGGCGCCGACAGCGCGGGCGGGCTCATGAGCCCCGACTTCGTCACCGTGCCGCAGGACGCGTCGGTGTCAGACGCGATGCGAGCGGTGCGCGCCGCGAAGGTGTCGCACCAGGCGTCGGCCGACGTGTTCCTGATCGACACGGAGAACAAGCTCGCCGGCGCAGTGCCGCTGGTGGCGCTGGTGCAGCACGGTGACGGCGAGAAGGTCGCCGAGCTGATGGTGCGCAGCCGCACGTTCGTGCGCGCCGACGACGACTTTCCCGAGGTGGCGCGCATCATGGCGGACTTCAACCTCACCTGCGCGCCCGTGGTCGACGACGACGAACGCATCATCGGCGTCATCACGGTCGACGACGTGCTCGAGGCGATGCTCCCCGACTCGTGGCGCCGCCGCGCCGAAGC
>JBHEMA010000082.1:0-3146 GCA_046262795.1 Candidatus Dormibacteria bacterium
GCTGCTCGCGCATCGCGACGCGCGCGCGTTGATCACCGCGCACGCCGGTGCAGTGTGTGTCGTCCTCACGGTTTCCGGCGATGAATCGGCGACGCGTCGAACGATCGACGCCGTGCGCATGGAATGTGCACGTGCGACCGGCGACGCGTCGACGTCGGCGGGCGCGGGCCGGTCACGCTCGGGGGTGCACGGCGTGCGAGCGTCGTTTCGCGAAGCCGAGCAGGCGCTCGCCATGGGACGTCGCGTGCTCGGCCCCGGCCGCGCGGTGAGCTTCGCCGACCTCGGCCTGCACCGGCTGCTCTTCGCCGTGTCCCACCAGCCTGAGCTGGCTGACTTCTACCAGGACACCGTCGGCGCCCTCGTCGCCTACGACGAGCGCAGCGGCGGCGACCTGATGGCGACGCTCGACGCTTTCTTTGCCTGTCACGGGTCGCCCACCGAGACGTCGCAACGCATGCACCTGCACCGCAACACGGTCCTCTACCGCCTGCGGCGCATCGAAGAGATCGGCAGCTTGAGCCTCGATGACCACTCGACTCGCTTGAACCTGCACCTCTGCCTGCGCATCCGCGACGTGCTGGCGCTTGGGTACGGCGCACAAGACGAACGCGGGTCGCTTCGTGCATCGCGCGCGACGATCGGTGACGCCACGGTCGCCTAGCCTGCCTTCATGAGACCGCGGCGTGCGTGCCGGTGCACTGCACGCGCTGTGCATGGAGGACGACATTGCCCCGCTCGTTGAAGCTGCGCCTCGCACTCTTGATCGCCGCTGTCGCCGCGCTCCCGGTTGGCGCGCGAGCCGCAGACACCTCTGCCACGCAGGCTGCCGGCATCGCCGCTGACACCGTGTGGGTGGTCGTGGCCGCCTGCTTCGTGCTGTTCATGCAGGCGGGCTTCGCCATGCTCGAGGTGGGCTTCGCGCGCATGAAGAACGTCGGCACAGTCGTGGCGAAGATCATCGTGAACATGAGCATCGCGTCGATCATGTACTGGATCTGCGGCTTCGCCATCGCGTTCGGCGCCGCCGGCGGCTGGCTCTTCAACCTCATCGGCGCCACGGGTTTCATGCCCACATTCCATCCGGGATCGACGATCGATCTCCCGGCGATCTCAGCATCCACAGCACCCGCCGCGGCGAAGTGGTTCTTCGAGTTCGTGTTCTGTGCGGTCTCGCTCGCGATCGTGTGGGGCACCATGCTGGAGCGCACGAAGTTCATCGTGTACATCCTCTTCGCGATTCCGTTCTGCGGCTTGATCTATCCGCTGATCAGCCACTGGCTCTTCGGTGGTGGCTGGCTGATGAGCAACTTCGGCTCACAGGACTTCGCCGGCTCCACGGTCGTGCACCTGACCGGTGCGACGGCAGGATTCGCAGGACTGCTGCTGCTCGGCCCGCGCATCGGCAAGTACGGACGCGACCGCAGGCCCAATGCGATCCCGGGGCACAGCATGCCGCTCGCGCAGCTCGGCGTGATCATCCTGTGGTTCGGCTGGTTCGGTTTCAATCCAGGTTCGACGCTCAACGCGACGAACCTGCACTTCGCAGACGTGGTCATCACCACCAATCTCGCCGCGGCCGGCGGCGCCATCGGCGCCATGGCCGTGATCTACCGCATGCAGAAGTCGCTCGACGTCGGCATGATCGGCAACGGCGCGATTGCGGCCCTGGTCGCCATCACGGCGCCCTCCGGCTATGTGGAGCCGTGGGCCGCGATCATCATCGGACTCGTCGCCGGTGTCATCGTGGTGTACGGCGTCATCACCATCGACAAGTGGCTCGATGATCCGGTCGGCGCTCTGAGCGCGCACGGCCTCGCCGGAGTCTGGGGCACGCTGTCGTGCGGGCTCTTCACCGATCCTGCGCTCGCGAAGTTCAACGGTGTCGGCCAGGGCGGCCTCTTCTACACGGGGAGCTTTGCGCAGCTCGGTGCGCAGGCACTTGCGGTCGTTGTCGCCTTCACGACGGTGTTCGCACTTAGCTTCAGCTGCTTCTGGGCGATCAAGAAGACAGTCGGCCTGCGCGTGAGCGCACGCCACGAGCTCGATGGACTCGACATCAGCGAGCACGGCATGTGGGGATACCCCGAGCAGTTCATGCCTGTGCCCGGTGGCGCGTACATCCACCCCGATGCGCTTGCGGAACCGGAGCGAAGGCGTGCCGGCGCGGTCGCATCGGGTGTGGCCATGGTCGAGCACCGCGCGTGAGGGAGCGACGCAGATGAAGAAGGTCGAAGCGATCATCCGTCCCGACAGGTTGCAGGCGGTGCAGGACGCGCTCGATGCACTGGGTAGCTCGGGCGTCACGGTCAGCGAGGTGCTCGGCTGCGGTGCGCAACGCGGTTACACCGAGATGTACCGCGGCGCTCGCGCCAACATCTCGCTGCAACGCAAGGTCAAAGTCGAATCCGTCGTCCCAGACGCGCTGGCTGACACGGTCGTCGACGCCATCGCGAAAGCCGCGAAGACCGGCGAGATCGGCGATGGCAAGATCTTCGTCTTTCCAGTCGCTGACGCCGTGCGCATCCGTACCGGCGAGCGCGGCGAGGACATCGTGCGTCACGTCCAGCCTGAGCACTGGGGCCACTGATTAGGAGCGCTGAACGGGTCCTGCCGCCGCAGCACGGCGCCCTCGCGGCTGCTGGCGGCACAGCCGCCGTCGACGCGGCTCGGGTGGCGTGACAGCGGCGTCACCCGTTCGGTCCCTCCGCAGCGGCTGCAAGCCGCAGTCAGGCCGCCCTGCCCAGCGGCAACCGCAGGCGGCTCGATGCCGAACGGCCGGTTCAGGCCAGCGCCGCGAGATCAGCGCGATCTGAGGCCCTTGGTAGACTGAAATGCGCGATGACCTATGTGGTGACGGAGACGTGCATCGACTTGAAGGACAAGTCGTGCATCGAAGTTTGTCCGGTCGATTGCATTCACGAGGCCGACGAGGACCGCATGGTGTACATCGATCCTGACGAATGCATCGACTGCGGAGCATGCGTCGATCCGTGCCCCGTGGACGCCATCTACGCGGAGGAGGACGTGCCCACTCCGCAGGTGCAGTTCGTCGAGATCAACAAGGTCTACTTCAAGGACAAGGACGCGGCCCGCAGCAAGGTCGAGGCGATCAAGCCCAAGGCCTGACGCCGGCAGCCCGCCCAAGG
>JBHEMA010000083.1:0-7544 GCA_046262795.1 Candidatus Dormibacteria bacterium
GTGCAGGTGTCGGATTGCCCGGCGCATCAGGCCCGATGAGACAGGGCGGCGCACCGTCGTCGAGGATGCTGAAGCCGGTGACGGCTTCGAGCACCGAGCCCTGGGCAGGATTGCCTATGTCACTCGGCGGCACCGTGATGACGAACTCGTTGCCGCTCTTGGTGCAGCTGACAGTCGCTGCGGACGCAGGCGGCGCAAGTGTCGATGCACCGTAGTCGACCAGCGTCGCTGCGGTCTGCGCGTTGAGGCCCGGACGATCGAAGCTCTTCGGCAGTCCTGCGGTGCAGACAGGAGTCTGGCCCGCGATGGACTGCGCCTTCGCGTAGTAGATCTTGTGGTTGAACTGCCATGTCGTCAGCCACCAGACCTCGTTCTGCACGGCGTCAGGGCTGGTGAGGCTCGACAGGTCCGAAGCGGAGATGTGCACCAGAAGGTTGCTGCCGTTCCACTCGATGCGCGAACCGGTCAGGTCGAGCTGCTTGACGTTGCTGCCGCCCTGCACGGGATACAAGCCGTCACCGGTGAAATCGCCGATGCCGCTCGTCGTCGGCGCCGCGCTGAACCGGGTGTCGTTGACGGTGCCGCTGCCGATCAGCTGTGGTCCACCCGTCTGCACGGCGGTCTCCGTGATCGGCAGACCAGGAATCAACGTCGAGGGCAGAGTTGCGAGTTGGTTGGCGTCGTTCGCCCACGTGCCCTGGAGTGAGCCGTTGGGGCCGATGTCCACGCTGATGAAGTCGGCCATGTTGCGGTTGCCGACGCTCGTGATGCAGCCGACGGTTCCCTGCAGACAGATGTCACCGATGTGATTCGGGCCGATACCGACCTGCTGCTGCAGGAACGTCGGGTTTGCCGTGTTGCCGTTGGTGGTGACCGCCATGTACGGGAACCATTGCTTGGCGGTGTTCGAAGCCGACGGATGCTCGCGCACGCTGGTGCCGAGCCATATGAAGCCGAGATGACCGGGGTCCCCCGCGACCACCCAACCCATCACGCTGGTCGCCGTCTGCGCGCCTGAATCGACCTTGATCGGCGCCGACCACGTCTTGTGCATGTGACCGTCCGCCGCCGTGTCGAGCGAGTACGAGTAGTAGATGTGCCAGCTTGTGTCGTCGACGGGCGAGCCCGTGTTCGCTGCGCCGTCACCCTGCGTCCAGAGCAGGTACAGCGTGTGCGCACTGTCCATGGTGAGCACCGGGAACAGGCTGCCGGGATCAGCGGCTTCCGCGGCGGTCTCGTAGCTCAGCGACTCGAACTGTCCGACGTTGGTCGGGTCCGACGTCGTGGGGTTGGCAAAGGGCTTGCCCACGGCGACGCCGAACTGGTTCGTGCTCGGGTCCGTCGCACCGCTCGGACAGCTGCCACTGCACGAGATGCCGGTGAACACGTAACCGGTGGTTGGGTCGGCAACCATCGGACCGTGCCACTGGAAGCCGTGGATCGAGGCTGCTTCCTGGAAGTTGTTGGTTGCGAGGTTCGTGCCGCTCACACCCGGCTCGGCGGGATGGAACGTGACGCCGTCATCGGTCCAGCCGTACGCGAGCCCGCCACCGACTGTGCCACCGGCGCAGCCCTGGCAGAGGTACGAGAGGTAGACGACGGGCTTGTTCCCGTCCGCAATGGACTGCGGCGCCGTCGAGTTGCCGGTGTTCAGCACCGCCTCGAACGGCCGGTCGGCGCTCACCGCCGGCGCGCTTGCGCAGGCCGAGGTGAGCGAGCCGTTCGCGGCCAGCTTCCCGGTGCCGAGGTCGGCGAGGGACTCCTGGTCGGTCAGGTACAGGTCGTTCGTCGCGCGGTCGATGACCGAAAGGCCGTCACCACCGCCCGAAGCCGAGCACAGCCAGTGACCACCAGTCGGACCGAGCAGCGGGTAGGTGAGCCCGCCGTCGCGGCTCTTCCAGAAGAAGCTCGTCTGCGTGGCGCTGCCACCCGGCCCATTGATCTCGGCGTTGTTCGTGTTGTCCACGGTGATGTCGGGCTCGCCGACGCCGCGGATCGGATCGACGATCGTCGGCACGCCCACGGTGAAGTTGCCGCTTTGCGAAGTGCCCAAGCCAGTAGACGCCGGGATCGACGCTGTCGCGGCGACAGTGCCCGTGAAGTTCTGCGGCGGCAGAGCGCCGGCGTTCTGCGAGTTGCCGTCAACCTCGGCGACGTAGGTCCCTGCCGACAGGCCTTGCGCCTGAATCGTCGTTGCGGGCAGTGCGCACGAATGGGTCGTGTAGACCTTGGTTGCCGTCGAGTCGAGGATCGCGATGTCGAGGCAGTTGTTGTTGACACCGGTCGGATCCGATTGCGTGTAGTCGACCGTCAACGACAGCGTGTACTTGTATGGCGGGTCCGGGAAGTTGCTGCCGCCGGTCAGATTGATCGTCTCGTGATCGCATGCACCCGGCGGACAGCCGGGCGCAGGCGGACCGTTGGGGTCCGGCCAGCCGGAGACCGTGCCGGTATATGAAGCGGATGCGCCACCGGCGGTGACGTCCACGGATGCGGGCGTGCCCGCGTGAGCGCTCAGCGGGACAGATGCAACTGCGAGGGCGAGCCCGGTACAGGCGATGGCGATCGAGATGAGGCGCTTCTTCATGCGGTTGGTCGTCCCCTTGCTGAAAGGCAGGCAGCCGGAAGCCCCGGCAGAAGCATCCAACGCGTGGAGGACGCTGAACCTTGCGTCACGCGTGGTGGTCAGCGGGGGACTCGAACCCTCGACCTCGCGGATGTGAACCGCGCGCTCTAACCAGCTGAGCTAGCTGACCACGGTCGGGGACGTCTCCCGGCCAACCTCACGATTCTACGAAGCGCCACGGGTGCCGACCGCCTCGAGCCGAGCGCACGACAGACGGTCGGTAGGTCAATGCGCGCCGACGCTCGACTTGTACGTCGCCTCGTCCATCAACGTCGAACCTTCCTCGGACACAGCGTCGAGCCGCAGCATCCAGCCGCCGCGTTACGGCTCGTTGTTGACGGGCTCCGGCTGTTCCTGCAACGCCGGATTCACCTCCGCGACGGTGCCCGCAACCGGGGCATAGAGGTCGCTCGCCGCCTTGACCGACTCGATGGCTCCGAATTTCTCGCCGGCGCGAAGCGTTGTGCCAACGTCGGGCAGCTCGACGAAGATCACGTCACCGAGCTGCGATTGCGCGTGATCGGTGATGCCGATGGTCGCCTGGCCATCCTCCATGTGGACCCACTCGTGCGTCGCGGTGAATCGAAAAGACGAAAGCTCGGTCATGCTGTGGCTCCACTCTCTCGTTTGTAGAAGGGCAGGGGCACCCGTTCGGCGGCAACCGTCGCTCCCCTGATGTCGACGGACAGCGTGTCGGTGCTGACGTCCGGATCGATCGATGCCGTGGCGATGCCGCAGCCAAGCGTGAAGCTGAACGTGCCGCTCGTCACGGTGCCCGCGGTTGCTCCCTGCGAGCACACGGCGGTTCCATGACGCGCGATCGCTCGCTCCGGCAAGCGCAGTCCGATGAAGCGCCGCGGTGGGTGTCTCGGATCGATCGCGTGCAGCGCGCCTGCGCCGACGAAATCGCCCTTGTCACGCTTCACGGTCCAGCCGATGCCACAGCTGTACGGGTCGGTGTCGTCGTCCATGTCCTGGCCGTACAAACGCAGGCCCGCCTCCAATCGCAACGTGTCGCGCGCACCGAGCCCGCACGGCAGCATTCCGTCGCCGCTCCCTGCTTCCAGGAGCGCGTCCCACACACCCGCTGCTGTGGCAGCGTCGATGTACAACTCGAAGCCATCCTCGCCTGTGTAGCCCGTGCGCGATACGGCGGCATGCGCGCCGGCCACCTCGGAGTCGACGAAATGGAAAGGCGGGATTTGCGTGACATCGGTCGCTGCGAGCCGCTGCACGATCCCGACGGCGCGCGGTCCCTGCACCGCCAGCAGTGCCAGCTGGTCGCTGAGGTCGTCCAGCACCGCGTCGCGCAGGTGCTCACCCATCCATGCCACGTCTTTCACGCGGCACGATGCATTGACCACGATCAGATACCCGCCGGGATCGCGGTAGATCACGACATCGTCCACGATGCCGCCGCGTTCGTTGCACATCGCACTGTATTGGGCGGCGCCCACGTCGAGACGAGAAGCGTCGTTGGTGATGAGCTGCTGCACCGTTCCCAGCGCTCCGTCGCCGGTGATCCGGACCTCTCCCATGTGCGAGAGATCGAAGAGCCCGGCGCGCGTGCGCACGGCGATGTGCTCTTGACGCATCGACGAGTACTGCAGCGGCATCTCGTAGCCCGCGAACTCGACCATGCGCCCTCCCGCCGCGACATGCCTGTCGTACAGCGGCGTCCTGGCGGGCATGGCCGGGCGAGTGTAGTACGGTGGGGCGCACGTCGCAGTGGTGGGTTTGATCATTGCCGCCGCCGTCGTGGCGGCGCTTGTGCTGTTGGGTGCGGTGACCGTGCTCGTGCTGCGTCGACGCCTGCTCGCAGCATCGCTGCCGCGGCGCAGCGGCGCCATCGATGCTGCGGGCATCGCCGCGCCGGTCTCGATCGCCCGTGACCGCTTCGGCATACCGCACGTGGAGGCGCAATCCATGGCGGACGCGGCGTTCGCCATGGGCGTTTGTCACGGCCAGGACCGCCTGTGGCAGCTCGAGTTCATGCGGCGCGTGGCGATGGGACGCGTGAGCGAGTTCGCCGGCAGCGAGGGCCTCGGCATCGACCGGTTCATCCGGCGTCTCGGCTTGTTCCGCGTCGCCCGCGAGGAGGCGCGGCTTGCCTCGGGCGGGACGCGCACGATGCTCGAGTCGTACGCCGCCGGGGTGAACAGCACCATCACCTCCCTGCGCCAGCTGCCGCTCGAGTTCCGGCTGCTGCACATGGAACCGGAGCCGTGGGAGCCGGCACACAGCCTCGCCGCGGTGAAGCTCCTGGCGCTCAGTCTGAGCATGAACTGGGACACGGAGCTGCAGCGCCTGCAGCTGCTGCAGCGCATCGGGCCGGAACGCGCAGCGATGCTCGACATCTTCTATCCGGACACACATCCGACGATCCTCGCCAACACCGCGCGCTCCGCGGGCCCCCCGCAGGACGAGTGGTCGCTCTCGTCGTTCATCGAAGCGGCGCGGTGGATTCCGTCGGTCGGCGGTGCCAGCAACTCGTGGGTGCTCGCCGGCTCGCGCACCACGACCGGCCGGCCGCTGCTCTGCAACGACCCGCATCTCACTCCCGGCGTGCCGTCGCTCTGGTACGCGGCACACATCCGCGCCGGAGCGGATTTCGAGTCGAGCGGCGTGACCCTGCCGGGCATGCCGTTCGTGGTCATCGGACACAACCGTCACTGCGCGTGGGGCTTCACGAACTAGTTCGCCGACTGCCAGGACCTGGTCATCGAGGAGTTCGACTCGCCCGCGGCGCAGCGATACCGTGCCGCCGGCGGCTTCGAGCCGTCGCGGCTCATCCGCGAGATCATCCCCGTCAAGGACGCGTCCGACGAGGTGGAGGAGGTCGTGGTCACGCGACACGGCCCCATCGTCGATCGCCTCAGCGACCCGGCGCGCAACGTCTGGCGGGGTCTGGCGTTGCAATGGGCTGCGCTCGTCCCGGGAACGGCGGCCGACAGCCAGCTCATGTTGCAGCGGGCGCGTGACTGGATGAGCTTCCGCGAGGCCATCGCCGCGTTCGACACGCCGTCGCAGAACGTCGTCTACGCCGACGTGCAGGGCCACATCGGATATGTGCTCAGCGGGCGCATCCCGGTGCGGCGCAGGCCCGCCACGGGGATGCCGTCACCGGGGTGGTCAGGCGAGGCGCAGTGGGCGCGCTTTCTGCGCCCGGGCGAGATGCCCGCCATCCTCGACCCACCGGACGGACAGATTGTCACGGCGAACAACCGTGTGGTCGGTCCTGACTACGCCCACTACATCGCCAGCGATTACATGAACGGCTACCGCGCTTTGCGCATCGGCGAGCTGCTCCACGAAGAGCGGATGGATGCGGCGTACATGCAGCGCATGCAGATGGACGTGACGTGCCCGCCGGCGCGGCAGGTGGTCAGGTTGTTGCGCACCTTCACGTGCACCACACCCGCCGCCGAAAAGCTGCGCCGCCGGCTGGTCGCGTGGGACGCCGACATGTCGGCGAGCGCGATCGAGCCGACGGTGTACGAGGGCCTCATGCTCCGGCTCGCCGAGCGCGTGCTGCGGCCCGTGTGCGGCGATGCCTGGGCGCTCGTCGCCGGGTCGGACCTCAGCCACCCGGTGTTCGAGTACCCGGGAAACCTCGTCGGCCGGATCACACCGGCATTGCTCGCACGTTGGGAGCGCGGCGATGTCACGCTCCTCGGCGGCAGCACCTGGGCGCAGACGGTGTCGTTGGCGCTCGAGGACACGTGGAACGACCTGCGTACGCGCTATGGTCGCGCCCCGGGACGCTGGCGCTGGGGGCGCGTCCACGCCATCCCGCTCGAGCACTCCTTCAACCGCCGTCGTGGGCTGCGGTTGCTCTTCGGCGGCAGTGACGTGCGCGTCGGCGGCGGCGCCGACACCGTCATGGCGACGTCGTACATGCCGCACGATCCGTTCCGCACCCGTATGTTCGCGCCCTCATGGCGGCAGGTGCTGGACGTCGGCGACTGGGACGCCTGCACCGGCATCCTGTATCCCGGGCAGTCCGGTCAACCAGGGTCGAGCCACTATGGTGATCTGATGCGCAGATGGACCCGGAACCATCAGGTCCCGCTGTACTGGAGTGACGAACAGCTGCAGCGCAACGCGCGCCGTACGCTGACGCTGAACCCGATTCCAGCGTGGGCCGCGGTGGAACGGAGAGCCGCATGAGACGCCGCGTCGTGGTGCTCTGGGTCATCGCCGGTCTCACCGGGACCGCCTTCATGGCCTCGGCGGTGGCGCCGCATGCGGTGGCGGCACCTGCTCCCGACCACACGCCCGGCCCGAAGCATCCTGGTCCAACCCCGGGCGACCCCGGCTCCACGCCACAGCAGCACGCAGCTGCCACAACGGCTGTGTCGCCTCCCGTGTACGGACCCAGCTCCACACCCAGCGCAGCGCCGCTGCAGAGCACGGCGCCAGTACCGACGGGGCCCGCGGTCGGCACTGAAACGACGCCACAGGGGCTGCAGAACGTGCCGACGGTGAGCGTCGGTCCGTCTCCTCAACCCAGCGGCGGCGACATCACGCTGCTCGTCCTCCTCGGCATCATCGGGCTCGTCGTGACCGCCATCGGAGCCTTCGTCCTCGCCATCGCCCTGCAGTGAGCTCGCGGCGGCCGCCCGAGTCGGGTGCCATCCGCGGTTGCTGCCTCCTGCTCATCGCCCTGCTCGTGGTCCTGGGCGCCGCCGTCTACGTTGCGGATCGCGGCCTGGCGGCTCCCGAGCTCGGCGCGGCGCCGCAGGGACCTGACCACGGCGACGATCAAACCGCCATCGCGATCAGCCTCGGCACCCAGCTGGGCGCCGAGCTGCTGACCACGCCGCACGCCTACGTGACGCTGAGCGAGCACGACCTGACCGTGCTCGCCGACGAGCACAACCGCAACCCGAGCTTGTTGAGCGGCGTCAGCATCCGG